>JAYVVJ010000001.1:0-2508 GCA_043787015.1 Candidatus Saccharimonadota bacterium
CAGTAGCCCAGATTTACCGACACCAGTTTGACCTAAGATGTATAAATGGCGGCTGCGGTCTGATCGTGGCAAACCAAACATGGCGTTATGGGCTCGGAAATTCGTTACTGCTATCGGGCTTAGGCCAGCTCTAACGGCTGGCGACATTGCATCAGTTATTATCGGTAAGTTAGCTGGTGGTTCGGCAGTCTTGGCTGAAGCCCACAATATATTCGGTGTCTCAACATTGGTATGCGGTAGGTGATAAAGGCTAGCAATCTCTTCAATATTACAGACGAAACGATTCTTACTGAATGAGCGGCGCTTGAATAGATCAACTAAAATATCACCCGTGCCAAGGTAGCGTTGAGTAAAGCCATTTAAATAAGTAGTATTAAATTGTTTGAAGCTGGCAGTTATGGCTTGTAAGCGCATTTGAGCTTCGGGTATAGAAGTATTGCCCCTGTAGACTATTCGTAAGCACACCTCATATGCTAACTTATGACTTTTATCCTCGACGGCGGAAGCCTGAGTTAATTGATATTCGGCTATTTTTGGAGGTGTCACACTACCGGTTTTGGGAGGAAGCAGGGCTGCTTTAATCATGCTAGATCCGGATGGCTGACCACCGCGTAGTTTTGCGGCGTAGTGCTCACTTCGTTTGTACCATTTGGTCGGCGCTGGACCAATTACTAGCTGTATCCAAGCTTCTTCATTTTCATTGAACTGGGCTAGGGCTGCAGTGATGGCTGCCAGTGGATCGACTTCGAAACTAGGGAAAGTTTTTATCGGTAAAGCTTCGTTAGCGCTTAGTTTGAGTTCAGCGACCATTTGGATCGCGGCAACTGAATTGGACAGAGTATAATCTTCAACTTCAGATATTTGAACTGTTGGATACTGTGCATAAATCTGGTCTTCCACGAAGCTTTTAAGCGACATCGGTACCCAGACATAGAATCCGATCCTTTTGTCTTTGACTGCAATCTCGAAACTAAGGCGTTCATTATAGACGGATTTAAAAGTATTATCAGTTGACTGTAACAAGCCGTGTAGACTAGCGAATAGCTGTTCGGCGGCTAGTTCTTTCTTGTCATTAGTACGAGGCACCTGCATCAATAAGACCACGCCTTGAGTAGTTCGGTCATCATTTACAAGTCGTTTAAATAGCATATGCTTAGATTATACTTCTTTTAGCCTTTTTTGGGCACAGGCATCGGACCGATGTAAGGATAATAGTCGATAGACTTGATTTTCATGGTTGCTGGTAATTTTGAATCATCGATACCGTAGGGCGGAAACTTCGCCTTCTCCATGCCACCCCAAGCTCCACCTAGGGCTAAATTAATTATAAGACTAAATTCCTGATCGAATGGCCAGGTCTTATAGTCGGCACCTGGCTTTTTCTTGTAGGTGTAGTAGGGTTTATCGTTGAGACTAATAATTATGCTAGTAGGAGTCCATTCCAGCCCGTATTTATAAAATTGAGTATCATTATTAGGCACAGTGATTTTGTTGTAGTCACCTACTCCACCGGGGTTATTCTGTGCCGAATGTAAAGTATGGACCACGCCATAGACAACATTCGGTTCTGAACCGACAGATTCTAGTAAATCAATTTCGCCGCCATATAAGTAGTTGAGCTTCGGATTAGCATTAGCTTCTGTTGCGTACTTACTACCAACTGGCAATAACCACAACGCTGGCCAAGTACCAACACTATTCGGGACTTTAGCCGTAATATCTATTTTGCCGTATAAAAAGTTTTCCTTTCCGGCTGTATCTAAACGGGCTGAGGTGTAGCTGTAATCATTATTAATTTTTTGCTTACGGGCTATCAAGTTCAGGACACCATTTTCAATCCTGAGATTAGAAGGGTTAGAGGTGTAGAATTGGTTCTCATTATTACCCGGAGGCGTGCCTTGGTAGACATTCCAATGCGTAGGGTCGAGTCGGGCATCCTTATCAGCAAAATTCTGCGACCAGCTTGGATATTTCGCGAAAAGTGAATTCGGCTGGGTAGGACCTTCGGGAACCGCTGGTGCCTCTAGGGGAATTTCTTGAGAAGTAGCTGGTTGTTCGGACGGGCTATTAGTTATAATCGGTGAAGGGGCAGGCATCTTATCCGGTGTATTGTCAGACGAGTGTGTAGCGTTTGAGTTCGGTTTTTGCGGATTACCAATATAGAAATTTGAACAACCTGTCAAAGCTAGACTGGCACATGCTAGAGCTAATGGCTTTATGTACTTGTCATGAAATCTAGTTCTCCCAAGATCTTTAAAATCATGAGGCACAACTACCGTTCCTGAGTTGCGTATCGCGTCTTGTTCTTGATTAAGATCTGAAGCTGGTACGGTAATATTTTTTTCCATAGCTATATTATTACAGATTATTTACATTTTGTCTAGTATAATATTGTTTTTTCTTGCATTTTAGTGTATGATAGTCTTGTTATTTTGTGAGAAATGTTTCAAACCTATATAGGATTGTTATAAATACTCCAAATAATGGTCGTTAACAACTAAATATGTT
>JAYVVJ010000002.1:0-2505 GCA_043787015.1 Candidatus Saccharimonadota bacterium
AGGGAAGCACAGTATCAACCCTACCGGATTTATCTCAACAAATTCATCATGGCGGTAAATTCACTCGGCCTGACGTAGCTTTTAAATCTGGAATTTTTCTGGCTGATGATTATCGTGCAGACGAAGTATCAAACACTGAAATATCAAAATCAACGGGCTTATTGTTTAATGTAAAACCTAGCAACAGACTTGGCCGAGAAGATTCACATCATAAAGTTTTTTTCGGTAAATTAGTCTCTGATTGCTTAGAAACTGAGATCCCCCAAATAAATGAGCAGATCGCTGTTAAGCCTTTTGAAAATGTGGGAGCAATGATAGGTGAATTGGCTATGTTTCAATACATGAATAAGCTAAACCTACCGACATTTAAACCGGTTGGAATATTAGTATCAGAGAATTCTTCACATCATATGATTACTAAGTTTGATTACCCAGTAGACACTATGGACACTGTAAACTGGCAAGATTTAGATCTTGACGAACGATTCGCACAATTAGATTACGCACTAGAAACCGCGGTTATGCTTCATACAAAAATGCTTTTTCACGGCGATCTTGAATTTAAAAATATTGGCTTTAACGATACAGGCGAATTAGTAATTGTAGACCCAGAAATGTCTGTAAGCGGTTTGGATCTAGCTAATATATATAAAACTTCTCAAGATTCAGATGCAAGACAAAGAGCGCTGCTACGTTTAAGCCAATTATTGAGTAAAGAATTTTCCGATATAACTAGGTCTATAGATAAATTCATTTTTTCTGGGATACCAAGTGCTCATAAGCCAAAAAATGACCCAGCATTGTATAAAGTTCAGAAACACCACCTATATAATCCTTACAAAGAAAAGATTCAATCATCAAATTCAGAACATAAAGATGTTCTGTTGGGCGCCTACGATATTATGCTGCACAATAAAAAGATTCGCGCCCACGGTTAATTGTTATTCGTAGCCTAAATAAAAACTATAAGCGCTTATTACGCTTACGCTATAATAGATTTATCTATTACCAACGGATGGGATGTACATGCTAGATGATTTGAAACTAATACACGAACAAGATACACAAGATGCCTTAGGGATTGCTGAAAAGCAGTGGCAACAGCTGCAATACCAGTATGAAGTTAATCTAAGACCTCCTAAACTTGCTATTCAAAATGTAGTTTTCGGCGGAATGGGCGGCTCAGCCCTTGGTGCGCTAATTTCCCAAAGTTGGCCATCGTTCAACAAGCCATTCGAAATATCTCGGAACTACGAAATTCCTAATTATGTTGATAGTGGCACAGTCTTTTTTGCATCTAGTTACTCCGGTAATACCGAAGAAACGATCAACGCATTAGAAATAGCTGAATCGAAAAAAGCTGGAATAATTGTCATTACATCTGGTGGAAAATTGGCTGAAATTGCCCAAGCCAAAGGCTATCCTCTATTCTTGTTGCCATCTGGATTGCAACCTCGACACGCAGTTTTGTACAGCCTTAAAGCTCTACTTAGTGTGACCGATGCTATTGGTTTAAGTTCTGGAGCTGCCGATGAACTAGCTAGTAAGGCTGAATTTTTGAATAATGCTATCAAGTCTTGGGTTCCAGTAATTCCAACCGAGCATAATTATGCGAAACAAATTGCCCTTGATGTTATTGGTAAATCGGTAGTAGTTTACAGTGGTCCTAAGCTTTGGCCGGCAGCCTACAAATGGAAAATTAGTTTTAACGAAAACGCCAAACACATCGCTTGGGCCAATCAGTATCCTGAATTTAACCACAATGAGTTCATTGGTTGGACAAAACAGCCCGTTGATAAACCCTACGCTGTAATTGATTTGCGCAGTTCATTGGAACATTCAAGAGTCCAGAAGCGCTTTGAAGTAACTGAGCAGCTTTTATCTGGCGTTAGGCCGCATCCGATCACTGTCCAAGCCGTAGGTAATGATCTCTTAGAACAGTTACTTTGGACGATTGCACTTGGCGATTTCGTAAGTATTTACACAGCACTGCTCAATGGAATTAATCCAACGCCAGTCGATTTGATTGAGAAATTCAAAAAAGCTCTCGACGAATAGTTGTCATCTTGTTTTGCGTGTCATCCCAGCGAAAGCTGGGAACTCCCAACAACTTAAATAGTACTTAGAATCTAGGAAGATTCCAGCTTTCGCTGGAATGACAGCAAGGGATGACTGTTCACTAGCCTCTGTTATAATTACCAGTAATGAAAAGGGAACTAGAAGCCTTAATTAGCGCGCTGCTCAAAGAAGCATATTCCTTCGATGCGCCTTTAGAATTAACTCGCCCTGATGAGAAATTTGGCGATTACGCGACTAATGTCGCACTAAAGCTAGCTAAACATCTTGGCAAAAACCCACGTGAACTTTCTGAGGAGATTGCCGGAAAAATTAAAGCAGCTTTTACTGACAAGATTGCCGATGTAACAGTGGCCGGACCTGGCTTTATTAACCTTAAACTTACAGATAAATACCTTGTGGCAGCTCTTCAGGCTGAAACAGAAAATA
>JAYVVJ010000003.1:0-2499 GCA_043787015.1 Candidatus Saccharimonadota bacterium
GACACACTGGTATCTACGCTACTGCTAGCGTATAGCGGACTGGCGCCAGTGAAAGACCCAATTATACCTTCGTTATAAATCCCACCCGGTACGGTCTTAAGCGTTTGATAATAGCTACTTAAGTTAACGTTTTGTGCGATTAGTAATCCGATAATCAGAAGTACCAAAGTGACCCAGCCTACAACAAAACGCCTGACAGGCACAAGCCTATCAAAACGACGAAAAAAATGACTTTCAATTTTCTGTTCAGCTTGCTGACTCAGACCTTCAACTTGTTGTTGGCCCTTGCGAATTCGTCGTCTGAAACGTAATCTTATAAGCCTAAAGCGCATCTGTGTCTACCCAGCCCTCTTTAATTCTACCCAATAAAGCACCGATCAATACAGCCCGTCTACTTGATTATCACACCAAGAATCAACGATAAGCTGAAGACGATGGCGGAAATAATTGTTAACTGAAATATTGTTTTGTCAGTGCCACGACGTGTAGTGTTGACTTCACCGGCTCCGCCCAATCCAGCACCTAGACTAGCACCACGAGTCTGAATCAAAATCAAGAAGGTCATAAGTAGCATCGAGCCGATAGTCAAATAGTTATATATACTCATGATTTAGCGTCCTCCAATATTGCTGATACTAGATAGTTTACCAAACCTATGACCATTCCAGCAAAAACTGCTGCCCAGAAATTAGTAATGTGCAGTGGCGAATACAGGATGCTGGCTATGAATACTGTTAAACCATTAATGATTACCATGAAGAGTCCTAGAGACAGAAGAATTGCAGGCAGAGAAAGTATTACTAATAATGGTTTAAGGATGGTATTAATAATGGCAAGCACCAGCCCAGCAATTACAATCACCCTTAACTCACTCTGATAACTAATACTGTTATCTAGGAAACCAGCGGCAATCCATAAACCAAGGCTGCTTACTAGCCAACGGGTTGCAAATCGAAAAAATGGTTTATTCATCAGTACCATTGTAGGTTACAGTAGTTCGCGCGACAACTTATTAGTTAGAATTTTATTGCCGTTAACCGTAATTAAGACGTCATCTTCAATCCTAACACCGATACTTTCACGCTTAATGTAAATACCTGGCTCAACAGTTAAAACAATTCCAGGCTCCAACGGACGATCATAATCACCAACGTCATGAACATTTAGGCCAAGAAAATGGGAAGTTGCGTGTGGATAGAACTTACGTACATTGGCAGGATTGATAGTTTTGATAAGGCCAAGTTCTCTTAATTTTTCGCCCATGAAGTGTTCTACTTGTTGTTCATAGTCTTTGAGCATTAGTCCTGGTTTTAATAAATCTAAGGCAAAGTTTTGAACTTCAAGCACAGCGTTGTATACAGCATGCTGCCTCTTTGTGAAATTACCAGTACTGACAGTTCGAGTAATGTCAGCCGCGTAATATTCCACTTGAGCGCCAACGTCGATTACAACCAGTTGATTTGCGGCCAACTTACCATTATTTGTCACGTTATGGAGAGTACAAGCTCGCTCACCGGCTGCCACAATCGGCTCAAAGGCATGGCCTCCAGAACCTAGTCGTCTAAAACCTCGACTCAGTTCAGCTTCAATTTCATATTCATGTTTATAGGTTTTTAGTTTTCCGGGTTTGGTTGTGGCCTTAATACTAGAAATAGTTATATCAATTGCTTTTTGAATGGCTGCAATTTCAACAGGCTGTTTAATCATTCGAAGTCGACTAAGATGCGGGCCTAGATCTAACAATTCAAGGTCTGGCTTATAGGTCTTAAGTCGAGACAATAGAACGGCTCGTGCCGGATTGGCATACAGCCCAAAATGATCAATGTATGCCGGCGCCGGCGCAACTGTCGCCACATGTTTAACCTTCTTTAGTCTGGATTCTAGTTGCTTCCAGCCTGATTTATCATCATAAACTGTTTTAATACCAGAACGCTGTTTCAAAATATCAGCTGCAATTGCTCCATCAAAAGTTTCCCGGCTCGGCGACCTTTCAGGCACAATTAAATACTCTTTGTCGCGGTCCATGACTAATAAGATATCTGGCTCATCGATACCGGTCAGATACCAAAAATTAGCGTCTTGCGCAAAGGCAAAGCCACTGTCACCGCTTCGCTGTAATAAGCCGTTGGCAGTGACTACGATTGGCGCTCGGCCCGTGAACAGTTCACGCAATCTAGCGCGGTTGCCAGCAAAAAACTGACTAGTAAAGTTAGACTCCATAGGAAGTGGCTATTATAACAAAAATTAGCTGTTTTGAACAGATTAGGCGATTACGCTAACGCTTATCAAGACTCTTTATTGCCCTAGCTTTTTCAGGACCAACCAGCTTGATAAGTTCTGCCGTATCACTATCGAAAACACCGCGTAAGCTACCGAAAGTTTTTAGTAATTTCTTGCGCGTAGCTGGACCAATACCTTGAACATCATCAAGTAACGATGATGTCTGGCGATTTTGCTTAAGAACACTGTGGTAACTGACTGCAAAGCGATGAGATTCAT
>JAYVVJ010000004.1:0-5917 GCA_043787015.1 Candidatus Saccharimonadota bacterium
ATGTTGGCGTAGGTGCTACATCTAGCGGCATAATGGCTTCGATAACTTTCCGTAATCAGTACAGCAATACGCCGCACGTGGTAGTGACGGCGGTTGGACCTTGGGCCAACGGTGTTTATGTCAATAGAAGTACGACCGGTTTTAGCGTAGCTTTTATAGGTACGGCGCTTACTCCGGGTAGTTACGCATTTGATTACATTATTGCGCAGTAGGATAGAAACGAGATTTGAGATTAGGGATTTGAGAACGCGTAGTCCATTAATCCTTTTATCCCAAATCCCAAATCTCTAATCCTTACCCTTACATATTGAGGAAGAGTGTGACTTCATTATCACGCACAGTGACAATGCCGTTATTGATCTTAATAGTAACTGGTTCGGCGTCGGTAGTTATCATAACTTCTCCGGCTTCAAGTATTGAAAAGAAGTCAGTATGACCTGGCAATATATCAAACTCTCCAACGGCGTTAGCTGCTGATATGCCCTTGGCGGTGCCTTCGTAATATATCTCGAAAGGTGCCCTTGCTATGACTTTAAGATCTGGTGACGCTTGCTTCATTTCTTATCTGATTTTTCTTCTTCTTTAGTTTCAGCTTTTTCAGCTTTTTTTGGCTTATCTTCAGGTTTAATCTCTTCTTTCTTTTCTTCGTCTTTGCCGCTGAAAATATCTTCTATGCCCGTAAGAGTTTCTTCTAGAGTGAAGTATTGACCAGGTTTACCGCTTAAGTGTTCAGCTACCGCGAAGTCTTGTGAGAAGAAATTAATCAACTTTTTAGCATAACGATAGTCTCGTCTATCATCTGGCGATAATTCGTTTTCGCCGACGATGGCGATGATGTTTTTCAATGAATCGTATTTCTGCATGATTGCTTGTACTCTACCGGCTAAATCATAATGCCGATCACCAACGATTTGAGGCGTTAGTAGGGAAGAGCTGGACTTAATTAGGTCGACGGCCGGTCTAATGCCTTGTTCAGCGATAGAACGAGACAGTACTAGAACTGAATCAAGCTGCTGCTGTATGGCTTGCACGGCTGGGTCGGAAAGGTCATCGGCAGGGATGTAGACGGCCTGGACAGAAGTAATAGTACCTTTATCGGTTGAACTCAAACGGTCTTCAAGACGCCTTAATTCAGCGAATATTTTTGGCGAATAACCGCCTTCTGAAGGAATCAATCCAAGGTTCGTTGAAAGTTCAGTCAAGGCCTGAATATGGCGGTAAATATTGTCAACGAAGAAAAGAATATCTCGTCCTTCAACGTCACGGAAGTATTCGGCGGCCGTGGCAGCAGCAGGTCCAACCATCGAACGAATTGCCGGCGTAGCATCCATCTGACCGAAAAACATGACTGTGTTTTTGAGGACGTCAGTTTCTTTGAGCGTTTCGTATAATTCATTACCTTCACGAATACGCTCACCAACACCACAATAAATGGATAAACTTTTTGCGTTGCGGGTGACGTTGTGAATCATTTCCATTGTTAAGACGGTCTTGCCAACACCTGCACCACCGACGATTCCGATTTTACGGCCCTTTACGAATGGCGTTAGGAAGTCGATAACTTTAAGTCCAGTTTCTAGTAGTTCAAGTTTCTGACTGCCACGGTAGCTCTTAGTGCCAGTAGCTTCACTTATTATTCTTCGTTCATCATTTAGAGCTGGTCCTCCGTCCAAAGGTTCGCCAAGTGCATTGAATACTCGGCCCATGGTCTTTGCACCAACCGGTACGGTTACTTTAGTATTACTGCGCCGAACTTTCATACCACAACGCAGGCTTTGATTATTCGTTAAGTTTATACAGACCGCGACATCGGCTTTGAAGAAACTTACTTCTAGGAATATTTCGGGGTGATCTTCAACTAGTAGTAACTCTTTATCATAAGGCTTCGCATTCATTATTTGGACTTCAACCATCAGACCGCGAAGTGATTTGATGATACCGACCTCGGCATTTTGATCAATTGATTTATGGGTTTTCATAGGGCCCTCGAATGCGCACGTTTTTTCTTAAGGGCAATCATCACCTCACGCATTCGTCTGTCGCTTTCAGACCTCTTGGAGCGGTGGAACTCAAGTCCATAGTCGTACAACAAGGTCAGGGCGCGCTTTTTGGCTACAGCCATTGCGTTAAATCGGCTAGCCGATTGGGCTAGGCTGGATTCCAATATGGTCTGGCTTAAAGCCAGTGTCATCATGGTAATTTCCATTTCATCAGCAATCACTTCGATAGACGGCTCAAACACTGTGTCATCAGTACTCATCGTATCCTCATCTGCCGATTCACTCATGTTACGCATACTTGAAATTAAGTCGATAGTTTTAATTTCTTGTACGCCCAAAGAAACATACTCTTCGTAATAAACGATGATTGTTGAGTAGGGCATAATAGCCGCAATAACCGGCGTAACGTCAATGTAGTGATCTGTTTCCGGCACTTGGAAGTAATGAGTAAATGAGATATTGCGTTGCTTGAGTTGGGTTGCACCATGCGTGCCTAGGACAACTACATCAGTCGTGTTTTTGTCATAATCAGAAATCACTTTTTCGACCAAACGCTGATCGATGTCGCCGCTTAGCCCTGCTTCAGCCGATATGACAACGAACACTTTTCGTTCATCTTCGCCAACCTCACGGTTAGTAATACGGCTTTTAGGGTCAAGCCTTATTGATGTGTAGCGCTTCCAAAGTAACTGAAAGAATTCCTTAGATAAGGTTACTTTTGTACGGACTTTTGCTACTTGTGTACTGGCAATACTTTCGAATACGCCAGTCAAATCTTCGACTGTCCGAATCTGCATACTATCTTTTTCGATGGCACTGGCGCGGCGCATTACTTTTTGTCCTTTTCATCTTTATCAGGGCTAGTTTCATGATTGTTGGCTGCTGCTTGACCAGGCGTAACTTCAGCTACAGCCTCAACTTTTTTACCGAATTTCTTTATAAGATCAGCTTCAATTTCGTTTAATTCCTTATCTTCCATTTTTTTGTTATTCATTTTTTTGACTGCTTCTTTCATGCCAATTACATCGACATCTAAATCGCCGTTACCGAGCAAAACAGTTTCCAGTATTAACTGCTGATCGTAGATGTTGTGTAGTTCATCAGCTGGCTGTTGAAGAGCTTGATAGATCTGTTTACCGAGCTTTAAGTCCTTAGCGGCATTTGCCGAAAGGCTGGATCCGAAGTGCGAAAATTCTTCGGCTTGTTTGTAGCTGGCGACTTTTTGGAATAATTTTTGAGTAGTACCTTTTTGACGATGATTTTGAGCTTGACCACCGACGCGAGACACCGACAGTCCAGCGTTAACAGCCGGCCTAATACCGCGTCGGAAAATGCTTAAATCGAAGATAATTTGTCCGTCGGTAATAGACATAATACTGGTTGAAAGATAAGCCGTAATGTCGTCGTTGGGCGTGATTACTACTGGTAAGGCCGTCAACGTTTTATTATTACTCTTCAATTTGCCAGCTCTTTCTAGCAGGGATGAGTGGGCATAGAACATGTCGCCAGGGAATGAATCGCGGCCTGGATCAACTTCTTGTAGCAAAGATAATTGCCTATAAGCCTCAGCGTGGCTACTTAGGTCGTCATAAATAATAACCACATCCTGACCTTCATACCATAGGTTTTCGGCAATGGCACAGGCGGCATAAGGTGCAAGGTAGGACTGGGTTAGTGAATCAAAAATATCGGCAAGAACAACTATGGTGTGTTCCATGGCACCAGACTCTTGTAAGCCAGAGAGTAGTCTTTCGATATCGACTTTGCGCTTGCCAATAAGCACGTATACAACGATACGGTCAGTACCGGCCTGGTTAGCGCTTAATTGGCTTAGAAATGTACTTTTACCTGATTTACTATCACCAAGTATAGCAATACGCTGACCCAAAACAACAGGGAAGAACATGTCGACGGCACTGACGCCGCTAACTAGCTGTTCATTAAGCATATTTCTAGCCATGATACCCGGAGCGGGGTTGAAAATACCCGAAGTTGCAGTTGTACGTATTGGGCCTTTATCGTCGACTGGTACACCCATTGGCGATATGACGCGGCCGATTAATTTTTTGCCTACTGGAACGCTCAAGGTATCATTTTCGACGACTACCAATGTGCCGGGTTCCATCTTTTCGGAATCAATATTGAATAAAATTACGCGGTCACCGTAGGCTTCTCGGACTAGGCCGCGCTGCCCGTCTTCAAATAGTACTTGAGCTCCAAGTCGAACCCCTTCGAGGCCTTTTACTTCAATAATAAAGCTATTAACTGCCACCACTTCGCCGGTTAAATTATCGGCTTCGACAAGCTTCTGAAAGGTTTGGTTGTCAAACATTACGCAGTACCTCAGGGAATTTCGGTCCAGCTTCTAAAATTTGGCGGCGGAATGACCAATCATAAATATGGCTTCCATTTCTAACAACCATGCCACCGAGAAGTCCACTTCTGAACTCAAAATTGACTAAAATACTGTTGGATAAATTATCACGGCACCAGCCGACAAGTAGTTTTTTGATGCTATGAGTAGGCGGAGCAGCTAGAGTAATCGTGATGTTGGGTGCGTTCTTGGCGAAGTGCTCGAGAGTCGATATTGATTGGTCGAGACTGCTTCTGGCTAATAATTCTTTGTCACCAAATTGGTGCATCATATTTTTAGCCGCATCTGATAGGACAGGTGTTTCTGTAGCATATCTAGACTTGATTAGTTTGCGCATCGAATTATGAGATTGCCACTTAGAGTAATCCTTTAGTTCGGCGATGACAGCATGCAAATCATGCACAGATGAGATGTCTTCATCGAGCTTAATTTTCATCAGAAATACCCTTAATCAATTCAGACTTGTGCTCTTCTAGCATCTTCGTAAGGTAGGCGCTTTGGGCTCCCAAATCGACATTGTGCTGCATGGCTTCTAACAGAAATGATTGAACGGCATCTGCCACTTTCGTATCTAGTTGTTTAACCAAGGTTTGTTTTTCGGCAGCCACTTCTTCAGTAACTTTTTGCCTAAGTTCTGATTGATATTTTGTTAGTTCATCGTTGGCGCCTAGTAACTGATCTTCTGTCTGCTTCTGGAGGGCAGCAAGTTTTACAAGGTACTGTTCAATCTGATTACTGACAGTTTCGCTGCCCATTTTCTCGATCTGCTTATTAATGTGTTCAGAGGTATAGTCCAAGTCTTTTTGGAATTCTTCACTGGCAGCTTTAAGCACATGTTGGAAATCAGCTTGAGCGACTTCAAGTAAATGTTCGCGCAAAGCAGCTGGCAATTGGCCTGGCTTAGGCGGCGTATGCTGGATCCTTAGTTTATCTTCGGCAGCTGCTTTATTAGGCCTGAAATGAGCGTAAGCGTGCCTAATAGAATTAGAGGTTAATACTCCTATCAAGAAGATATCTATGGCCAAGAATATTTGTAGATATATAGTTTTCATCAGAATTTAGATAACACCAAATAAATTGATACTACAGCGACTGCAAGGATGCCCACCACAAGTGCTGACATTTGTAACATGCCACGGTATATAGCTGATTGTGACATAGGATTGCGTCCAACGGAAATAATACTGCTTTTGATCATTGAGTAAACGATGCTACTGACTACTATCAAAGTAACAAAGAATATAGTCATGCTAATTATTATCGGTAGGGCGTTAACTTTTTTGCCTGCCACCGTGTTGGCTATATTCTGAAAGGCTGAAGGAATAATGGTTTTATCTGGTTGTTTGAAGAAGTCAGTGACGTTGACTAGCACAGCTATTTGACCTACTCGAACACTATGTGACACGCCGGCTTTATCTTTGTAGCTTTGATTGGAACTGTTAGATGAACTTAAACTTTCTTGAGCGATGCCAACTACCTTAGTGTTGACTGTAGCTTTCATACCCACGCCATTGATTGACGATGAAGTAATCGAGTCGCCTTG
>JAYVVJ010000005.1:0-5914 GCA_043787015.1 Candidatus Saccharimonadota bacterium
CGGTGTCGACTGTGTCGCCTTCTAGAGTTTCGAAGTCGATAACTACGCAGTAAGGTGTACCGATTTCGTCTTGGCGGCGGTATCGCTTGCCGATGTTGCCATTGTCGTCCCACATGACTGCGCCGAATTCTGCTTTCAGCATTGAGTAAACTTCGCGGGCTTTGGCTACAAGTTCAGGCTTGTTTTTTAACAGAGGTGAAACTGCGACTTTAACAGGTGCGAGATGGGCTGGTAATTTCAAGAATGCGCGTTTCTCACCATTAACTTCGTCCTCGGTGTAGGCGGCGGTCAATACGGCCATGATGGTGCGTTCGACACCGAAACTTGGCTCGATGACGTGTGGCACAAAGGCTTCACTGCCATCCTTAGGCCGGTAATCCATATTCTTTCCCGAAGCTTTCTGGATATTCTGAAGATCAAAATCGGTGCGATAAGCTAGGCCAAGTAATTCTTCGCGGCCGATTGGGAAATCATATTCAAAATCGATAGTGCGTTTGCTGTAATGAGCTCGGTCTTTTTCTTCAACTTCTAATTTGTGAATATTCTCGTCTGGTAAGCCCAGTGCTTTTAAAAATATTTCTATATTAGAAACCCACTTTTCGAATTCTTCATTCCACTGATTCTCATGAACGAAATATTCAATTTCCATCTGTTCAAATTCACGGCTTCGGAAAATGAAATCGCGTGGACTTATCTCGTTTCGGAAAGCTTTGCCAACTTGGGCAATACCAAATGGCACATCAGGATAAAAGCTATCAACTACATTGCGGTAATTCGTAAATATACCTTGGGCAGTTTCTGGCCTTAGATAACTTACTGAGCTTTCGTCATCGACTGGACCAACGTTCGTTCTGAACATCATATTGAATGCTCTGGGTAATGCCCAATACTGTGCTCCACAATTATTACATTTAACGTTCTTGTTAAAGAATAGTTGGGTAGCCAAGTCAGACCATTGGTTATTAATAATATCCTTATAAAATACCTCCAGAGCTTCGTCGCTTAGACTATTCTGAAAATTTAGTCCGTAATCGTACGCTCTTTGTAGCAAATTAGAAATGAACAGTTCGACAGAACTAGCGCCCCTTTCGAAAGATACTTCCTTATATTTTTCACTAAACGTTCTCAATTTTAACCGTTCGGGATCATTTAGAGAATATTCCGAGATTAACCTAGTTAAGAAGTGAGGAATTTTTTCGTCTTCCCTTGGAGTAAAAAAATCTGATCTAATTTGATCTACTAAGCTAAGAAAATCTATAAATTTATCTTCGCCTTTATAATCCTTAATTAGAATATCAGCGCGGAAGCGCATATTACATCCACCTGTACCGCATTCGACTAAGGGATCGGTGAAAGTTTCAGTGTGGCCACTTGCCTGCCATACTTTTTGATTCATTAAGATAGAGGCGTCGACACCAAACATATCTTCTCGGTCATCAACGAACATTTTCCACCAGAGGCTCATGATATTTTTCTTTAGCTGAAGTCCTAGTGGACCGTAGTCCCATGTGCCGCTTAGACCACCATATACTTCTGAACCTGGGTAGATAAAACCACGGCGTTTACAGAGACTGACGATTGTTTCTAGGTTTGGTGTATCGCTCATATTAGACATATTGTAACAGATACGTACGTAAGCGTGTTAGAGCCTTAAATAGTTAGAGGTTAGAAGTCGTAATAACGCCTCAAGATCATCTAATAAAACAGCCATTCCTTCTACCTTAGAAAGCACGACCGGGCTGTTGCCGCCGAATAAAAGTCTCAGGCATTTAATATGATCGGCTGTGAAGTGCCCATCAGGTTTAATCATGAAGGCGACGGCATCAATATCGAATTCATAGGTATTATCTTTGCTTAAATCATTGTCCGCTGAGTCTGTAATTAGATTAGGCATGTGTCCATCTAAGCTAAGTAACTGGGATTGGAACCACAATCCGATAAGTTCTGTGCTGATATTATCGTCATCGAGTGCTTCAAAACCTTTTTGCAATAATTCGAAGTAGGCTTCTTCTGGTTGATCTTCAGTAGTTTTATTAAGCATTTTGATCAGGCTGTAGCCGAGCTGAACCCGCTCGATATTTTTGACGATGTTGCCATAGTGACTTACCAATCTAGTTGAGATTAATGTACCTATCTCGCCGCGGCCTTTCAAATAACTAAGCTGACTTACGCTGAAGAGTTCGATGCCTCCAGCGAGTTTGCTATTACTTTTGCGTACGCCCTTGGCCATTAACCTCAGCTTGCCTTGATTAGGTGTTAATACAGTTATGATTCTGTCAGCCTCACCGTAATCGGTGCGACTGAGGATTATGCCAGTGGTTTGGATTTGGTTCACGCTAGTACATTCAATTGGTTAATGGCCGATAGCAGACTTTTAATCGAAGTGGTCGGCTTGTAAAAATATGTATCGACACCAAGTTCTTTTACAAGAAGGTCGTGGCTGCCATCAAATTCAGCAAGTGGAATATTGCTAAGGATAATTACTGGCACGCTACGCCAATCATCATAACTTCTAAATTCATATAAGAACTCGATTCCAGAGTGGTTAATAAGCTGCAATTCTAGCAGTACCACATCGGGCTTAACTGTATCTGCCGCTGTAATCGCAGACTGAGCATTCGAAGCTGTAGCTACATTATGTCCCGCTGATTCAAAAGTCTTTTTATATGTCTCAGCCAGAACTCTGTCAGGTTCAATTAATAGTATTTGAGACATATTAAACCAACTGTAGCTGGTGGTTAGGTTGAAGCACTGTGCCTAGGCCGAACATACCGTGATGGCGCGAAACTTTTAGTTTCAAATTCATAGCTTCAAGGATTGAATCAGCCACAAAGATGCCAGCACCACTAGAATGAGTAAGAGTCGATAGCGGTTGACGGGCTCTGCCCTGCAAAGCGCGGCCGCGAGCTAGCATATCAGCAGTAATTTCTTCAGTATCGGCATATAGACCGGCTACAACTCCGTATCGGCAACGATGTGTTGCTAGTTGAAGCCTGAGCTGTTTGTCGCCATGAGCTGGCAAAGCTTCTATAAGTGCTGAACCAAGGCTGACCAGTGCTGCTTGGAGGCCTGCTCGATGTGCCATGACAGGACCGAATTTGCCAGCAACATTAAGTTCTAGATTTACGCCATAACTTTTGGCTAAAGCTCCTAGTTCTTGGCTGACGTCATAAAGTACAGATGATATTGATACAGGTTCAGTTTCTAATAATTGGCGATCGAGACTCAGGCGAACGCCCAGCGTGTAGTTATCAATCAGCTGTAAGGCGCTATCAGCTGCAACTTGAATAGCGCCAGCGTCTGTGTCGCTAGTTAGGCGGCCATGTTCGGCTTGTCTGGCAATCTGAAGCAGCGGCAGCTTGAGCTGCTCGGCCACGCTCAGCAGAAGTTCTTGTGATAATAATGATGACGCGGCTTGCTCAGCCATAACTTTGCTACCCTCTACTACTAATGCTAGTATAGCCCAAATTTTCGGGCTTAGTTAGTACTATTTTCAAAGTCATTAATAATGTCTCGATAACCATAATAACTTCTTAAAAACTCTAGCTTTTTGTTAAATATATAAGTACAGATTGACGCCATTTTTTTGAGCATCAATCGGCCTACCTGGAATAACAAAAGCATTGCTTATTAACTTGGTTGGTTTGTGTTTGTAGGCTGACATTTTTTCATCGAGTTTTGTCATATATTTTGGTAGGAGGAATGTGAAAACGGCGTCGGCTTTTGGAAAGTCAGCAGTCCAGAAATTTCCAAACACTATTCTAACTCGGGCCTTATATTTTCTAGTTCTTAACCAAGCGACAATAGCCACAAAAGGATTTAGCTCATAACCTATAGAGTTAATTCCGAGTTTGGCCGCGGCTATCAAAACTTTGCCATCTCCGCAGCCAAGTTCTAATAATGTATCACCGGCTTTTAACTTGCTAAGATCTAGAGCAGTTTTAACTTGTGGGGTTAATGTTGGCAAATAAGGAGCACCGAATAATAGCACTGCCCCGAAGCTGAGCATCAATATAATTACTGAAAGCGCCAACCAAATCATTTTTTATCGAAAGCGGCTTTAAGCTCGTTGATTTTATTCTCAGAGTTTTTCAAATAATCTTCTAGGGCTTTTACTAATTCCAATCCTCTTTGATAATGCTTAATAGCAAGATCGATATCAAGTGATTCGTCCTGAAGTTGAACCATAATATTTTCTAATTCATCACTTAATGTTTCATAAGATACGCTTGATTTGGTTGCCATTACTTGCCTGCTTTCATTTTAGTTACGCTTGCCTCAAATTGTCCGCTTGCTAACTTTACACTAACTATATCACTTGTTTTAAGACCGTTACTTGAGCGAAGTAATTTACTATCTGCAGTACGAACTATCGAATAGCCGCGCCTTAGGATAGCGTCTGGATTAAATGCTTGTAACAGTCTGCTACTGTCATTTAGGCTTTGGTTAGCTTGTTTGATAACGCTTTTGATTTGGTTGTCGAGTTCAGTAATTGAATCAGTGGTCTGTAATTTGGCATTAACGATTCGACGGCGAACATCTAGGTCGAGCTGATCTGTTAATCGACCGAGTTGTTCGATGACTGTTTGACGATCTGGTACTAAAAATTCAGCGGCATTACTTGGTGTACTAGCTCTAAGGTCGGCAGCCAATTCGGCTAGAGACAAGTCGACCTCGTGTCCGATTGCAACTAACGTTGGCACACGGCTGGCGGCCACACTTCTGGTCACTATTTCAGTACTGAATGCTGCAAGGTCTTCTGCACTACCGCCGCCGCGAATCAGCACTAATACTTCAGGGGGCATCGCCATGGCATTAAATTGCTCTATCGCTTTAACGATTTGTGACGGAGCGACTTCGCCTTGCACCTGTACATCGATTAAATCAATCTCAACGCCTCGCCAACGCGCATTCAAAATTTTTATAAAATCGGCAAAAGCGGCTGATTGCTTGGAAGTAATTAAGCCGATTCGAGATGGAGGATATGGCAGGCTTCTTTTACGTGCCGGGTCAAATAATCCTTCTTTAGATAGTTGAGCTTGGAGTAATTCCGCGGCGCGGCGAATTGTTCCCTCACCTTGCGGCTGAATCGACAAAACGTTAACGCTGAATCCATATTGATTATGTAGCTTAGGAGTGCCTCGAACCTTGAGCATCATGCCATCTTCTAGTGGCCCAGGTAGTTGATAAACTGTACCAAAGAACTTTACAGTCGAATCTTCATCCTTGAGATCAAAATATACCCAACGATTTTTACTAACTCGCAGATTGGCTAGTTCACCATAAACTACTACAGACGGATATGCGAACTCCAAAGTCTGATTAAGTAGTGCAACAAATTCGCTAACACTTAGTTCTATGTCTTGATTAGGTTGCATTACCCGCCCTGTTTTTTAGCAGACAGTCTAGTCAAATTCCTATGATACAAGTAATAACCTGGAGGAAGCTGAATAGCTGTATTCAAAACGCGGTACATGACTGTTACTGGCAAACTAACTGCAGCCGGTACGCCCGTACTAATGAGTACAGCAGTCATAATTGCCTCATAAATACCTATTCCACCTGGTAGAACAGATATGAATCCAGCAATGTTAGCAACTGCGTAGGCTAATATTACTGCTCCTATATTTACTAGATCACCGAACGCAATATATACCACATATAGCACCATGACTTCGCTAACATTTGCTAGTAGAGCGTACGCCAAAGGGGCTTTAAGTTTATGATGACTGCGACGTAATTCATAGAAACTATCGTGGAAATCATCAAAAACTTTTGCAACCCGGTCGATATTGACGGTCTCAGGATGTTTTGGCCTGACTACTTGAATAATCTTATTAAGTCCCTTAGTTAGAGCAGTAATAAAACGATTGATCCTAATACGGCTGCCGACTATGTATATAAAACCGATTGT
>JAYVVJ010000006.1:0-5909 GCA_043787015.1 Candidatus Saccharimonadota bacterium
CACTGATGCCGAAAAAGCTGAAATTGTTACCGCTTTGAATAAGGGCGTCGATGCACTCGGTTATCGCGAAGAAAAAGTTTACGGTGAACTAGTCGAAGATCGTGGCAGTCAGATAACTTTCTCAGCTCTAGGCCAAGATATCGTCAAAATCCTGGGCGAAGAGGGTGTTGAGATAAAAGAATCATGGGACAAAGACGGTCAGAAGAAAGCTAACTTACAAAGATATGTAGCTGATCTATTACCGAACTTCGAAGTCCGTAGTGGCGGCGCTACATCTATCGACGTCACCAAGCCAGGCATCGACAAAGCTTACGGCATGCGCAAACTTATGGAAATCCTAGACCTAGAGAAGTCCGACATTCTATTCTTCGGCGATGCCTTAGTAGAAGGCGGCAACGATTACCCAGTCAAAGCCATGGGCATAGACAGTCTTCAAGTCTCACACTGGCAAGACACAGCCCTAGCTCTCGAAGCTATATTGCACACTGTTTAGAACAATTTATCATTTCACAATTCGCATTTAACAAATTAATGATCATTTGCTATTTGTCATTCCCGACTCGACCTTCGAATCTAGAAAACAAACAAACTGTCTGGATCCCCGCATTCGCGAGGATGACAACAATAGCTGAGCATTCGCTCAGCATCCATGGCGCTTAACCCGACTGTGAACGTAGTCCTGATTATTTGTTGTAAGAACTGAGCGGGCTTGGCTTCCTCAAATTGTCTGACGAGAGGATTGTGCTGTTAGCACAATACCGAGGAGTTTTTGAGGCAAGCTCGGTTATTACAACTAATAGTCAAGACGGAGAGATGTCGGTGACTTTTTTGTATTACTTTTTGGTCATGCAAAAAGTAATGAATAGAGAAGAGATGATTTAGATAAAGGAATATACCTATATATCCTGAACTGTACTTGCCGTATGGATCCTGAAAATAGTTCAGGATGACAATGAACAGATCCTTCGACTGCGCTCAGGATGACAGACAGGGTTGTCTGTTAAATGTTAATTTAAGAAATAATTGAGAATTAGTAAATGGAAAATCTGTAAATAGTTACTATTCGACGGTGACGGATTTGGCTAGGTTGCGAGGACGGTCGACGTTGAGGCCCTTGGCGGTCGAGACGTGGTAGGCGAAAAGCTGCATGGCGATGGCGATTAGGATTGGTTGAGTTTGTTCTAGTGTTTCGGGAATGGTTATGGTGTCGTCAGCCAGATGTTTGACGGTTTTATTACCCTTGGTGACTAAGGCAACTATCGGGCCTTTGCGGGCTTTGATTTCTTCCATATTGGAAACGGTTTTTTCTAGTAAGGCGGTATCGGTGGCGATGGCGAAGGTCGGGAAGTTCTCGTCGATCATGGCTAGGGGGCCATGCTTCATCTCGCCGGAAGCGTAACCTTCGGCATGTATGTAGGACACTTCCTTGAGCTTGAGGGCGCCTTCCAGGGCGCAAGGATATCCGTATTGGCGACCTATGAATAGGAAGTCGCGGTAATCTTTGTATTTCTCAGCTATTTTCTTAATATTGTCAGATTGTTCTAGGACTTCTTGGGCTTTAGCCGGTAGGTCGTTCAATTCTTTTAGGAGTGGTTTGTAGAGCTTGCTCTTGCCGTCGTTAAGATGCAGGGCAATCTGAATTAGTACAGCGACTTGGGCAATGAAAGCCTTGGTGCTGGCTACGGCTTGTTCTGGTCCGGCGTGACAATAGACACCGGCATCGGTCATACGAGCGATGGTGCTGCCAACGGCGTTAACTATGCCTAGGCGTAAGACTCCGAAGTCCTCAACTTTCTTTAGTGCGGCGATGGTGTCGGCGGTTTCGCCAGACTGTGAGATGGCTAGTAGGGCCGTGCTGCGTGAGAAAGGTTCGTGGCGGTATTTGAACTCGCTGGCGTGCTGAACTTCTACAGGAATGCCGGCTAGTTCTTCTATTAGGTATTCACCAACTAGGCCTGCGTAGTATGAAGTTCCACATGCAACTATTACGATTCTATCGATGTATTTTAATTGACCAGCTACGCTTTCTAAGCCACCTAGCTTGACCAAGTTTTGATCTGGCAAGGCGCGGCCAAGTATGGCCGAGCGAATTGTGGCAGGCGCTTCGTAAATTTCTTTAAGCATGAAGTTCGGATAGTCGCCGAGTCGAGCTTGTTCATTATCGTAATCAAGTAATTCAGTTTTCGGTTCTACCGAATGGTCTTTTTTTAGATTGTGGACAGCAATCTTTTTGGAGCTGATAACTGCAACGTCGTAGTCGTCTAGGTAGATAACTTTCTTGGTATGCTCCATAAGAGCTGTAGCGTCAGAGGCAAGTATATATTCGTTTTTGCCAACGCCTACAACCAATGGGCTGGACAGACGAGCCGCAAAAATCTTGTCTGGTTCAAGAGTTGTGATGGCAGCAATGGCATAGGCGCCGCGAAGATCTTTGAGAGTTGCTCTGAAGGCCCGTTCGAATGATTTAAGTTCACGCAGATAATAGTCGATAAGATGTGGAATAACCTCAGTGTCGGTTTGAGAAACGAAGACATAGCCTTCAGCCTGTAGCTTGGCTTTGATTTCCTGATAATTCTCAATAATTCCGTTGTGAACGACAAAGATTGTGCCTGCGGTGTTAGTGTGCGGGTGAGCATTGAGCATGGTTGGTGCGCCATGAGTTGCCCAACGGGTATGGCCTATAGCTAAGTGAGTCGGTGCTTTGTGCTCAGGAAGAGCGTCCTTAAGGGCTTGAACTCTACCAACACGCTTGGTTATCTCACCAACGTTTTTATCAATTACGGCGATACCTGCAGAATCATAACCGCGATATTCAAGTGACTCTAATCCCGATATTACGACTGGCTCAGCTGCTCTATCACCAATATAACCAACGATTCCACACATACTACTTACCCCTTTCAGCTATGCATTGGTTAATAAACTTTTGAATATTATCACGGAATACTGGGACGGAGAACTGCTTGGCGTGGTCGGCTATGGCTTCGTAATCAAAAGTCTTAGTCATGGCGATTTCTAAGGCCGCAGTCAGGCTTTTAACGTTTTGTTTGTCGAAGAATAAGCCAGTTTTATTAGGTATCAAATAGTCTAGTGAGCCACCTTTTTCGTAGGCAATAACTGGTGTACCAGCAGCCATGGCCTCAACTGCTACGATGCCGAAATCGTCCATGTTAGGCATGATGAAGCCTAGAGCGGATTGGAAATGTTCAGCTAGGGAAGTATCGTTGACGCTGGTTAGGAAAGTGATACTGCGGCCAGCCATTTTTTCGAGTCTTTTGTGGTCTGGACCGTTACCTATAACCATCAAAGGCACTTTGAGCTGGTTGCAAGCTTCTATGGCCAGATCAATTCGCTTATATGGGGTCTGACGACCAGCTACAACGAAGCCGTGGCGCAAGAGTGGCTTACCAAGTATCTCAAAGCGTTCGACTTCAACTGGCGGGAAGATGACTGTGCTGTCCCGCTTGTAATAACGCTTTATCATATTCTGAGTGTGTGTTGAATTGGCAATCATGAAATCAGCATGTTTAGAGGCTTGGAAATCCCAGCGCTTGAGCGGATCGATTAAGAATTTAAGGCCCAATCTTGCTAGCCAATTGAAACCAATCGGAAAGCCCGGCTTGGCCATATATTCATCACTTCTAACCCAATAATAGTGTGTAGGCGAATGGCAATAAGAGATGTGAATCGTATTCGGTCCAGTTTTTACTCCTTTTGCTTCTGCGCCACTACTGGAAATAACTAAGTCGTATTCACTTAGGTCGAGACGGCTAAAAGTCCAAGCCCGAAGTAGGGGTAAAAATTTCTTTAAGTTTTTTGGAATTTTCTGCAAGCCGGTAGTTCGTACATCAGCATCAGCAAACCAGTCGATTTTGCTTGGATCGTATTGAGAAGTGTAGATCGGTGCTTTAGGATAAAGTTTGTGTAGTTCTAGTACGACGCGTTCGGCTCCACCTATGCCAGTCAACCAATCGCACACCAAAGCTACCTTGAGAGGTTTATTTCTCATTTGCTGTTTATCATTTAACAAATTATTTTCCATTTGGCATTTTCATAGATGATATTACTTTCTGAAAAATTAACAGTAGTTCAAGTGCTTCTTGCTGTAAAGCAGCTAGTTTATCGCTGCTGATCAATTTTGACAAGACCTTTAACCAGTATCTTGTCTCAGCGGCCTCTTTCTTAGCTATATATATTTTACTCCTGAAATCGACTTTAGAGCTAGCATTATTAGCTTCAGCATAGTTAGCTCCGATACTTGAAGAAGACCTTATAACTTGAATTATTAGGGGCTTGAGACTGTCGTTCTTAGTATATGGCGATAAATTTTTAACTATTGATACGCTAAAATTTATAGTTCGCTCTTCAAGTTCATGCAGCTTATTCTGGTAAATGGTCATTATTGAAATAATTGTGAACTGTAAAATAATAAATGTAAATTTTGCTTAAGGATTGTTTAATAATTGTTGCCACAATTATTTAGAACCCTTACGCAACATGACGATCCAGAGAGTTCTTATCAAGATGACAATGTCGCCCCAGAAGGTCCAGTTCTGAACATAATATAGATCTAATTTGCGGCGTTCTTCGAAGCTGATACTGCGTCTTCCGGACACCTGAGCTAGTCCAGTCAAACCTGATTTAACACTAAGGATGCTGTGACGTTTAGCGTACAAAGCTAGTTCTTGAGGCACTAAGGCTCGCGGTCCTATTAGGCTAATATCACCTCGTACCACGTTTATTAATTGAGGTAATTCATCAAGACTTGTGGTTCTTAAGAACTTTCCTAGTTTGGTAATACGCGGGTCGGTATCAAGAGCATCACCATTATTACGGTAGATTTTGCCAAGTTCTGGCTTGCCCATCATAGTAAAGGCTTCTTCGGGTGTCGTGCCATCATATTTCTGGTATTGAGATCTAAACTTATAAACATTAAACTTCTGGTCGAATCGAGTTAGACGGACTTGGCGGAAGAATACTGAGCCGGCACCGGACATCATCTCGGCAATAGCGATTATTAACATGACTGGCGATGCGATTAATAGGATTGTTCCACCTACAGCTATGTCCATAAGGCGTTTGACGACTCGACCCCAACCAATTAGCGCAGTTTGATGGACGGCGATAACTGGGACGCCATGGAATAGATCAACTTCTATATTGCCAACGTAAAGCTCACCATTACCCGGCACTGAGCGGTAGGCGATATGGTTTTCTTGAGCGTAGGTAAGGATTTCGTCGTTACTGTCATTGTTGGCATACGATTCTGTTTGAACAATGGTGTGGATCTGTTTGAGGTAAGTTACGGCCTGTGAAAAGCTGGTGTATTGTTTAATATTTGAGCTAGCAGGGAAAGGATGCTTAGAGCCACCAACAACACCTATCACTTTGAAGCCAGTAACATCTGTAGGGAGCATCGATGATATTAGCTGATGAGTCGTCGCGGTGTCACCTACTATCAGGACGTTATTTATACCGATGCCGTAATTAAATAGCCATCTCCTGAAGCCTCTTAAAAGAGTTCTAGACAATAGTACGAAGATTGCCGCCAATCCGAAACCGTAAACTGTAACTAGTCGTGCCGGGAAGATGACAGTATTAGTGAAATAGCTGTAGCTAATTACGAAAAGAATTCCGATGAATGAACCGACAAGCAGTCGTCCGAACTCATTGAAACGCTTATCATAGACCTTCGAAGAATACAGACCGAGAAATCCAAAGATGGCAATCCAAAACGGTAGAAGACTGATTAGGATCGTAATGTATGTATTAGAATCAATGTTGGCGCTAATAGGTTGGCTGTCGATGCTGACTCGTAAGATATAAGCGACAGTGAAAGCCAGAGTTAGAGCTATAGCATCGCCAACCACCAACATAAAATTGTATATAAGTGTGAAATTATTCTTCAT
>JAYVVJ010000007.1:0-2482 GCA_043787015.1 Candidatus Saccharimonadota bacterium
GCTAAGCCATCCAGTACCTATGGCGTTGTAAAAGGCTTGTACCCTATGGATGGTAGCGTGGTAATAAGAGCCACTAGTAGTTTTGCCGTGCCGGATCTAATCCTGACACGAGGTGCGTTCGCAGTTGTACAAATGCTAAAAGTGTTGGCCGATTCCATACAGCTAATTCTCAAGCAATTCCAGGAACAACCAATGTTTGGGTACGTCCAACTAGCGACTCATTCGCAAGCCAAAATCTTGAAGCGATAATTCGATTAGACAGCAATGGAAATATGCTTTTCGCATTTCTGATCGAGTGTGGAAATCCTGTTAAGGCAACACCTGTAATCAATACTCCTACACCTACTCCTACTCCTACACCTACTCCGACACCTACACCTACAGTACCTGACCGTAGCTATACTGTCGTAAAGGAAGTAGCGCTTGCTGGAACTACTAATTTTGCTCCATCAATCACTGTTAATTATGGAACTCGCGTTATCTACCGGATAACTGTAACAGCTACTGGAGACAGCCCTGTTCAAAGTTTAGGAGTCTACGATATTCTTCCTTCTGGTATCCAGTACGTTAAGTACACAATAAAACAAGACGGTGCTGGTTTCTCAGAATCATTCTTCAGCTCTGGTAAAAGAATAACATCGCTTCCAAACGGTACTAGCACTAATTTCAGCTTTGAAGCAATTGTTGGCCCTAATGATACCACTACATCTTGTACTGCAGAAACGATCAAAAACACTGCTGATACATCAATTATGGCCGTAATGCAGCCTTTTAAGACTTCGACTGCTACTGTCAATAAGACTTGTATACATCCGATAGTTACTCCTATCGTTCCAACCTATGCTTGCGTAAGCCTGAACGCTTCTTCGATAAACCGCACCAACTTCAATTACACAGCTACAGCTACCGCTGCTAACGGCGCTACTATCAAAGCTTATAACTTTAACTTCGGCGATGGTACTACTCAATCAGTCGCGACCAACGGTCTTACTGCTATGCTGCAGCACGCTTACGGCGCACCGGGTAGTTATAAATCCACCGTGTCGGTTACTGTCACTCTGCCAGGTTCGCCTGATAGTAGCGTAACTTCTTCTGGCTGTGCGACTACTATTAATGTCGCGCAGATACCCACAACCCCGCAACCCGCAGCCGCTGAATGTACTGATCTAAAACTTTTGCAAGCTAACGGCAACCCACGCAACGTTACGGCAACTGTTACGTATTCAGTCAGCAATGGTGCCAGCCTGAGCGGCGTCAGTTTCAACTGGAATGACGGCAGCGTTACTAATAACGGTGTAACTACCTCTGCCCAGCATACCTATGACGCTAACGGAACATATATCATCGTAGCTACTCTAAGCTTCAGTTCTGGATCAACTGGCTTGCCTCAAAGCACTTGCCAGAAGTCTGTAACTATCAATGTCGTACCTCCAGTAGTTCCAACTGCAATCTGTACTAACCTAACAATCCTTACTTCAAGCTTAAATCCTCGTCTAGTAACAGCTACAGTTGCTTACACAGCGAGCACCGGTGTTGCGCTGACTGGCGTTAACTTCACCTGGAACGACGGCTTTGTAACGGTTAATGGTGTTACAACCACTGCTCAACATATATACGCAGCTAATGGTACATACAATGTTATTGCTACACTAAGCTTCAGTTCTGGATCAACTAGCTTGCCTCAAAGCACTTGTCAGAAGTCGGTAACTATCAATGTTGTGACACCTGTTGCTCCTGTAGCTCCAACAGGCCCAGCCCCAACGGTCTTAGTTAATACTGGTCCTGGTAGCAATGCGCTAGTCTTCTTAGCCTTCACAGTTCTTGGCACAATTACTTACCGTTCGATCCTAAATCGCCGCTTTGCAGCTGAACTAGCTGACTAGTAGGCTTACACGGTTGGCGCATTTCTCGGGCGAAAGTCTCCAGTCCGCGCTCGCCGTACCGAATGAGTACGGCTCGCTTACGGGCTTCGACCTTCATCCCAGACTACACTCAACTGTGTAACCCCCTTATGGGGAGCTGTGGATAAACAGTAGCGTAATTGTCAAAAATGTGATAGATTAGACTAAGTTTAGAGCATCGTGACTGACCGCTCCAATAAGATAAAAATGTAAAAATCGTTCCCCCTTCAAAAATAGAGGGGGGATTTCCATTTCACATCTGTTATGGTAATATATGCAAGCAGCAAACATTTGTCATTTAACAATTTTCCAATTCACAAATTATTTCTTAATTTTTCATTTTGCAAATGATTAATTCTGTAAATAATTGATAAACAGTTAATAGAAAATGTTAAATTGTTCTAGTAGGGCCCCATCGTCTATCGGTTAGGACATCAGGTTTTCATCCTGGCAAGAGGAGTTCGACTCTCCTTGGGGTCACCAATTAAACAGCTCAACCAAAGGTTGGGCTTTTTAATTGGCCCAATGAGAGCCGAACTCCGCAAAGAGAGAGTAGCGAACGGGGAGTTCGTGTAGCGCCT
>JAYVVJ010000008.1:0-2475 GCA_043787015.1 Candidatus Saccharimonadota bacterium
AAATTCTAACGGTTTGTAAAGAGTCAGAATAGAGACTATTTAGCATTCTTAGCGATGATAGCTTCAGCAACGTGGTTTGGAACGTCAGCATAGTGATCAAGCTCCATGCTTGAACTTGCGCGTCCTTGAGTAGAACTTCGAAGATTAGTTGTGTAACCGAACATTTCGCCAAGTGGAACGAATGATGTTATTTCCTTAATTCCGGCTGACAAATCTTCCATGCTTTCGATACGACCGCGCTTAGCGTTAAGGTCACCGATGACTTCACCCATGAACTGTTCAGGAGTAACAACTACAACTTTCATAACTGGTTCTAGTAACACTGGTCCAGCACGCTTAACACCTTCTTGAAGTGCCATAGAACCGGCAATCTTGAAAGCCATTTCGTTGGAGTCGACTTCGTGATAGCTACCATCGAATAGTTCTACTTTGACATCGACAACTGGGTAACCGGCGATAACGCCGTTAGCCATAGCTTCAACAACACCTGCTTCAATTGGCTTGATGTATTCCTGAGGAACAACACCACCCTTGATAGAGTTGATGAATTCGAAACCTTTGCCTTGCTCGTTTTGGCTAACTCGTAACCAGACGTCACCGTATTGTCCACGACCACCGGACTGACGTATAAATTTACCTTGGACTTCAACACCTGATTTACGAATAGATTCGCGGTAAGCAACCTGAGGTTGACCGACATTGGCTTCGACATTAAACTCGCGCTTCATACGATCAACAATGATTTCAAGGTGAAGTTCACCCATACCACTGATGATTGTCTGACCAGTTTCTTCGTCGACACGAATACGAAAAGTTGGATCTTCTTCAGCTAAGCGCTGCATAGCGATACTCATCTTTTCCTGATCGGCCTTGGTCTTTGGTTCAATAGCGATCGATACTGGAGGTTCTGGGAAAGTAATGCTTTCTAGGACAATTGGCTTATCTAAATCACACAGGGTGTTACCGGTAGTTGTGCCCTTAAGACCAACGATAGCGGCAATGTCACCAGCTTTAACTTCTGTAATATCTTCACGCTTATCGGCTTGCATACGGACAATACGTCCGACGCGCTCACGCTCGCCAGTTGAACTGTTCAAAATGTAGCTTCCAGATACTAATTTACCTGAGTAAACGCGGAAGTAGGCTAATTTACCGACGAATGGATCGGTCGCAATCTTGAATGCTAGGCCTGCGAAAGGCTCGTCTTCTGAAGGTTTGCGCTCGATCTCATCACCAGTCTTAGGATGAGTGCCCCAAGTGCTACCACGTTCAATTGGACTTGGTAAGTATTGATTGACTGCGTCTAGAACTTTTTCGACAATAACACCACGGCCATCTCCACCAGTAACAGCAAAGAATTTACCAGTTAATACTGCTGTACGAATCGCTTGGTTAATTTCTGCAACTGATAATCCTTCTTCACCGACTTCAAAATACTTCTCAAGAATTTTCTCGTCTTCGGCAACGGCGTTTTCAACAAGTAGTGAACGGTATTTCTTAGCTTCGTCCAGCATATCAGCTGGGATTTCACCGACAATAAGTTCATGATCAGCGAATTCTTTGTATGTATAAGTTTTCATTTCAACTAAGTCAATGACACCGTTAATTGACTGTTCAAAGCCGATAGGAAGGTGGATTGGGAAGGCGCGCTTAGATAGACGAGCATGGATAGTAGCTAGGGATTTATAGAAATCTCCACCAGTTTGGTTGATCTTGTTGATGAAACAGATGCGAGGCACGCCGTACTTGTCGGCTTGGCGCCAAACAGTTTCGGACTGGCTCTCGACACCCATCTTACCGTCGAAAACGACACAGGCACCATCTAGAACACGCAAGGAACGCTCAACTTCAACTGTGAAGTCGATGTGACCTGGTGTATCGATGATGTTGATCTGGTGATCTTTCCAATAGCTAGTAACAGCTGCTGACACGATAGTGATACCGCGTTCGCGCTCTTGAGCCATCCAGTCTGTAGTAGTGGCACCGTCATGAACAGCACCAATTTTGTGCTTAAGTCCAGTACGATACAAAATAGCTTCAGTAGTTGTTGTTTTACCAGCGTCAATATGAGCAATAATGCCGATATTGCGAATTTTATCCATTGCTGTTACTTTTTCTGCCATATATCCCTTGTAGATTAGTTTTAATTAGTTTGCGGTTCGAGCGAAATGAGCGAAGGCTCGGTTAGCGTCAGCCATCTTATGAACGTCTTCACGCTTCTTAACAGCTGAACCTTGGTTGTTGTAGGCATCCATAAGTTCGGCAGCAATGCGGTCTTCCATAGAAATACCCTTACGCGCGCGGCAAGCAGCCACGAACCACATCATAGTAAGGTGGTTTTGACGCTGTCCACGAACTTCGAAAGGAATCTGGTAGTTAGCACCACCAACGCGGCGAGAACGAGTCTCCATGTGCGGTTGTACATTCTTCATAGCTTGTTCGAAAACTTCTAGAGGATTATCAACTTTAAGCTTA
>JAYVVJ010000009.1:0-13441 GCA_043787015.1 Candidatus Saccharimonadota bacterium
GAAGCATACCCGCTTATTTCTATCTGTGGTGAGTATGCCGCATACGATTGCTTCATCATGTACGGCTTATAGCACACATAAAATATACCAGATAGGGTAAATCCTTTTGTGGAATCTTTTGAGCATATTTTCGTATCACTAATTAATTTATTTAAGGATTCGTTCTTGTTCTTGGCAGTCGAAAAATCATATCCGTTAACTACAGTTGGTGACATCCCTGAAGTATAGCTGTCACCATTGGTTCCTCCATAAGTCGCGAATCCATCCCTACTATACCAATCAGGGGCTATTCCCATAATGCCTATATATCCCGCATGATTACCGCCTATATCACTATTTTCAGGATTTCCAATGTTCCAATGTCCACCATCATAGATAAAATTACCGTTATTATCGCCAAATAAACTACGGAATGTATCAGTCCCACTATAAGATGCAATGGCTTGATAGTTGTCAGGGAAGGCTAACTTTGTTATACCGTAATTAACTGTGTGAAAAGTTACTGGAGATACTGTTACCAATTTCTTAGCATTTTTAGTGATTGAGCCTTGAGGTGAAACTGAGTTATTCTTGGTTCCATAAACATAACCAACATAACCAGTCACACCTAATAATATAACCACAAATAAAATTATAAATACTTTAGACTTATTAGATTTATTTTTTAATGCATTAGGTGTAGGTGTAGTATGGTCGTTAACAAAAGGCAATGTGGTTATAGGTTGGATTTCATTGTCCATAGATATTAAATCTCTTTCTTTTGGCTTAAATATATTCCTACTATATCAATAACAATACTATTTACATAAGCTGTATCGAAAATATATCAAAACCAAGTAGACTAGAACCGCCGAAGGCGGTACGTCGTAGCAGGGTCACACGCAGGAATTTATTCCGAGTATGATCCTGCGAAGAAGGACGAAGTCCGTTATCCGTCTATATATCATCTATTGCAATTACTATTGTTTATGATATAGTACTGACTATTATGACTAGCAAATTAGAACTATCAGAAATCCGCTACATAAATAGCAGCTCACCTATGTCTTTATTTAATGAGCTTATCGCTGACGGAGCTCTTTTTAACCCAGACAATAATAACTACGGTGGATACTCTGTTTGCCGAGCAAGAGGCCCTGCCGATTTAGCCATCCAACACACTATCACTCAAAATCTAGATACTAACGAAATTACTCCTCAGACACCAGATATCCAGATTCTATAGTATAAGCACTGTTGTTGCTATAATTAAGCCATAACTAAGTGGAGGCCCTATGAAAAAGTCATTAACTATCGGAGTAGTAATTGTTCTGGTTATCGGTGGCGGTTATCTCGTCCTAAACAAAGATACAGTATATAAATACCCTGCAGATTCTAATAATTCTACATCAGTTTACTCGAGCGAATTAACTAAAATTGTTGCTACAATAACTTATTCAAACGAAGGTTTCAGCCCTGCTTTAACAACAATAAAAGCCGGTGACATTGTCGCCGTCGTCAATTCATCAACTAGCGAGCTTCAGATGGAATCTGATCCTCACCCAGGCCATACTGATAATTCTGACTTAAATGTTGGATTAATCAGTGCTGGAGAATCAAATAACTTTACCGCTACCAAGACCGGTTCTTTCGGTTTCCATAATCACTTGAATCCAAGTGACACTGCCAAAATTACAATAGAATAATTATTTATCGCCAAGTGGTAATGATTTACCGTCAGAGAATTTATGGCGGAGCATCGCCTTCTGAAGATCGGTAATCACTCTTTCGGCCTGCTCATAACTCATGCCTATGCGAGAGACAGGATTGGACTTAGCTTTGCCGCTAGACTGATTGAATTGAAGCGTTAGACCGGCTTCGCCTTCAGCAACTTCGAAACCGTCACTATACATGGTGCGCATATCGACAGCCATCAGCATTACAACTTTAGCGCCAGATGAAATAATATCGACTTCTGGTCGCATTTGATCTGGGAATTCAGAATCATAATCAGCCAACTCCCATAAATTCAATGCTTCTTGATCTTTAACTTCAAAGTGGCTAATTAGAAGTAGCAGGATGTCTTCACTAGGTCTCTCGACGCCAGCCTCAATCCTTTCAAGAGATTTTTCGTCAATTTCAACTGCTCCAGAAACTTCAGCAATACTCTGCTTGGAGTTCTCGCGAACATACTTAAGATGCTTTCCCAAACTAACGAACGGTGACGCCTCATTCATACCTCACATAGTAACTCGTGAATTATATCTTCGCAAGCGTAAGTAACAGCGTATAATAGACATAATGAATATTCAGCAAAATGTCAGTTTGGCTAATTACAGCACTATGGGTGTTGGTGGCCTTGCCGCTAATCTGGTTGAGGTTAATAATAGGATGGAGCTGCTAGAAGCACTATCTTGGGCTCAAACCAGTAATCTACCGGTTATAATGATCGGCACTGGTAGCAACATCGTCTGGCGCGATAGTGGCTTTGTTGGACTTGTGATTGTCGATAAAATTTTGCGCTACGAAGTATTTGAAGAAGATGCGACCAATGTATACCTGACTGTTGGCGGAGGCGAAAACTGGGACTCAGTTGTCGAGCGCAGTGTAGCAGCTGGACTTACCGGCATTGAAGCTATGAGTTTAATCCCCGGCTCTACCGGTGCTACTCCAATTCAGAACGTTGGAGCTTATGGTCAGGAAATTGCCAATGTGCTTGTAAGTGTTGAAGCTTTTGATACTCAAGCTCGCGATTTCGTAACTATTCCAGTTACTGACTGTGGACTTGGTTATCGAACTAGTCGATTTAAGAGCACTGACCGGGGACGATACTTCATATCAGCCATTACTCTGCACTTAATTAAGGGTAATCCTCAGCCGCCTTTCTATGGCGCCGTGCAGACATATTTCGAAACCAATAATATTACGTCAGTTACACCTCAAACATTGCGTCAAGCAGTGATTGCTATTCGTACTTCCAAATTACCAGATCCAAAGGTGGTTAAGAACAATGGCTCTTTCTTCGCAAACCCAATTATCGAGGAATATAAGTTCAATGAATGGTCGGATAGCTATTCGTTTATTCCGCACTGGCAACAAGAAGATGGTAAGGTCAAAATATCTGCAGCTTGGTTGATCGAACAATCTGGCTTCAAAGATTTTAGCGATCCAGAAACGGGCATGGCAACTTGGCCTAGCCAACCTTTGGTTCTTATAAACGAATCAGCCGACAGCTCGGCCAAAGTCCTAGCATTCAAAGACAAGATAGTAGCAGCCGTCAAAGCCAAATTCAATATTGAACTAGAACAAGAACCCGAACTATTACCGCGTTAAGTGGTGTTGTAAAAACTTAACAAGCTAAGCATATTGATTGACACTCAAGCAAAATATTTCTAATATTCTATGATGAACAACGGTGAGAATATTACTCCGGAATCCGCTTTTCAAGGAATTGAAATTTCTAAGTTTCAAGAAAGTATTGATCGTTTTGACACTGCATGTGATGTATACGCAAACTCATTTTTTATATACAAAGCAAAGTCTACGCCAGCAAATAGTGATCATGTGAATAATTCTGGGGCTCTGCTCGCCAGATCATTTCGTGAATCAGTAGAATATATTATTGATGATGAAGGAGCTACTGAAGATAAAGCAACGCAAATTTTAAGTTTAATGAATGGGGGCAGAGAGCAAAGACTTAAACTTCTTAATACTGAAATTAAATGTGATCACCCCGATGATGCTTCAGAAGAATTGGCGTTTATTAAAGAGCAGCTAGCAGAGGCACTCCAAGAAGGATTTCCTAAATCTAAAATTTCCGAGAAAATTACTTATAACTTTATAAGTTTTCAGGGGAAAGACTTTACTCATTTTATGTACCATTTTGACATTAACCGAGAGCAGTCAAAGTCCTATAGAATACGCTCAGTTGCAAAGGACCTAGGATATAACGCGGTTAGAATGGTCGAGATTGCAGGCGGCGTTGTTGCCGGTCTAGCTGTATATAAAATAATAAACAGATAGTTTTAGTTGTCGCTGGGTAGTGGGTATTGAAGTGAGAAAGTTATTACTTCTTCTCTTAACTTGCTAAGGATGGCTTCATCTTCCCTGTTATCGATCGCCTGTTTCATCCACCCGGCGATAGTTTCCATATCTTTTTCAATTAAGCCCCGAGTCGTTATAGCCGGCGTTCCTAAGCGAATACCGCTTGGTCGGTATGGTGGCAAAGTATCATCGGCTACACTGTTCTTATTGAGTGTTAGACCAATTTTATCTAGAGCTTCTTCAGCTTTTTTGCCGTCGATACCGAAACTTTTATATACATCTGCAAGTATTAAGTGATTGCTTGTGCCGCCGGTTAACAATTTAAAGCCTCTTGCCTGCAGCGCTTTGGCTAGCGCATCAGCGTTGAGAACTATCTGCTTGGCGTAATCTTTGAATTCAGGTTTTAAGGCTTCGGCGAATGCCACGGCTTTGGCTGCAATGATATGTTCGTGCGGACCGCCTTGCATGCCCGGGAATACAGCTCGATCGATAAGTGTTGGAATATTTTCCAATGTTTTTTCTGGAGCGCTAAGAGGGTTAGAAACTTTGCCCATGGAAAGTATCAAGCCGCCGCGTGGACCACGCAGGGTTTTATGAGTCGTACTGGTAATAACATGGAAGCCGTAATCAAATGGATTTTTTGCTACGCCGCCAACTATCAGGCCAGCAATGTGCGCCATATCAGCCAATAGTAATGCGCCAACTTCATTACCGATTGCTGCAAACTTAGCGTAGTCTAATTCGCGCGGGTAAGCACTGAATCCAGCAATAATAATCTTCGGTTGGTGCTTAAGTGCTAATTCGCGAAGTACATCATAATCAATCTCACCTGTCTCAGGATCTTTCATTTTGTATCGGACAAAGTTATAAAGTTTAGCTGAACGAGTTACTGGTGCGCCGTGTGTAAGATGACCGCCGTGACTTAAATCCATTGCCAGCACCGTATCGCCAGGTTCGAGCCAAGCACTATAGACCGCTTCATTAGCTGGAGCGCCTGAATGTGGTTGTACATTGGCATGATCAGCGTGGAATAATTGCTTGGCAAGATCTATAGCCAAATTTTCTACTTGATCTGTAAAATCTTGACCTCCGTAATAGCGCTTACCAGGGTAACCTTCAGAATATTTATTAGTAAAAACGCTGCCCATAGCCTCGAGGACGTCACGACTTACATAATTCTCAGACGGAATTAACTCCAAGCCTTCGCGTTGGCGTTTCTCTTCAGCGGCTATTAAATCGGCTACTATCTTGTCTGTCATCCCCTTATTGTAACAAAAAGCTTTAGACTTGAAGAATAATGGTATCGCACTTCACCTCTCGTCATTCCAGCGAAAGCTGGAATCTCCCTGCACAATAAGCAATGCTTGAGTTGTTAGAAGATCCCAGCTGGAGCCTGCCCCAGTGAAGGGTGGGGCTGGGATGACAATAAAATTAGCATATAGCGTTTGCTCGGATAGCCCTTATTCTATATGTGGTGTATTGGATATTAATATCACATATGGTATTATTTTTGGGTTATGCAGAATTCCAATGCCAAAATTGGCCAATTAATCGCTCAAATACGACAAGATAGAGGCCTAACTCAAGCCGAGTTCGCCCGCAAGCTTAATACCAGCCAATCGGCTGTAAATCGTATGGAGCATGGTCGGCAAAATCTTGGCCTTGATATTCTCGCCCGAATTAGCGATGTGCTTAATAAGCAGATTCTTAGCCTCAACGAGGGCACACTCAACCTAAAAATTGAAGGTGGCCATGAGTTACATGGATCAGTAACGCTTAAGAAAAGTAAGAATGCTGCCGTCGCCCTACTCTGTGCCAGCTTATTAAATTACGGCGTCACTCGTTTCAAAAGTTTTCCTAGAATAGAAGAAGTAAACCGAATAATTGAAGTTCTTGAGAGTGTTGGTGTTAAATTCCGCTGGCTTGAAGGTAATGATCTTGAAATTCGTCGGCCTGAGGTTCTCAAGCTTGATAAAATGAACTCCGATTCTGCCAAAAAGACCAGAAGTGTTCTGATGTTACTTGGCTCACTAATGCATGATTATGACAACTTCAAAATCCCATATGCTGGAGGATGTAATCTTGGAACTCGCACGGTAGCACCTCATCTATTTGCTTTAGAGCAATTTGGTCTTGATGTGGTTGCCAAAACAGGTCACTACAATGTTTCGGTTCATAAGAAACCGGCTGGTCATGTCATCCTCTACGAGTCTGGAAATACAGTTACAAATAATGTACTGATGGCCGCCGCTCGGACTACCAGCGAAACTATTATTCAAGGCGCGAGTGCTGACTACATGGTTCAAGATCTGTGCGCATACTTGAAACGGCTTGGAGTGAAAATTGACGGCGTAGGTTCAGCAGTGCTTAAAATTACTGGCGTGCCTTTTATTAAGAAAAGTATCACCTTTGCACCAACTGAGGATCCTATCGAAGCAATGTTCTTCATCGCTGCCGGTGTGACTACTAACTCAAAATTAACAATCAAGCGAGTTCCTATTTATTGGATCGGTTTAGAACTACTCAAGCTTAAAAAAATGGGGTTGGAATACAAAGTCAGTGAAACTTATCCAGCCGATAACGGCGTAACTGAACTCGCCGACATAACAATTGATAAACATAATGGCGGACTAAAGGCACTTGAAGAAAAGCTGCACCCGAACCTGTGGCCAGGTCTTAATCCAGACAATCTTCCATACTTCGTACCGATTTGTGGCGTCGCCAAAGGCCGAACTTTAATTCATGACTGGATGTTCGAAAACCGCGCCATTTACTACACCGAAATGACAAAGATTGGTATGAATGTCGAGCTAGCCGATCCACACCGCGTCTATATAACTGGTCCAACGAAATTTACGCGTGGAGACGTCGTCTGTCCACCTGCCCTACGTCCGGCAAGCCTATTATTAATAGGCATGTTAGCAGCTCCCGGCAGTTCTACTCTGCGTAATGTCTACACCATCAACCGAGGCTACGAAGACATCGCCGAACGCCTAAATTCACTCGGCGCCAAAATAGAAGTTGTTAACGGCCTTTAGTTAAAAGACTTTCGACAACCCTACATTTCATGCTATAATCACCCCTGTTGATTGTGTTATTTGCGATTAACCAAAATCTTAGACCAAGGAGCGAAGCGACTGTATAAGATTTTGAGAGGAGGAACATAGTCGTAGGCCGAAGCTTTTGCCGCTAGACGGCAAAACGAGGCATAGACGTAGGTTCCGACGAGCGGGTGTCGTATAGCGGTTATTATGTCAGTTTTCCAAACTGAAAATGGGAGTTCGACTCTCCCCACCCGCACCAAAATAATGAACCTATCGCAAGATAGGTTTTTTATTTTGGTGTAGGCGAGATTCGAACTCAGTAGAGAACGAAGTGAACGGAGGAGTTCGTGCAGCGCCCGAGTCACGCAGGAATTCATTCCGAGTAACGAGGAAGCGGACGTAAGGAGCGCTAGCGACTGATCTCTCCCCACCCGCACCAAAACAAAAGCTCATCGAAAGATGGGCTTTTGTTTTGGTTCAGGCGAGAGCCGAACTCCGGATTTCGCGCCTTTTTTGTCATCCCAGCGAAAGCTGGGATCTCCATTCGCATTAAGTAATGCTTAAATTGTTAGGAGATTCCAGCTTTCGCTGGAATGACAACCCTGAATATTTACAATACGAGGGAACTTTAGCTCCGCTCTCTCCCCGCCCGAAATCTATTACTTAATTCTTCGCCCCATTCACCACCGCCTCAATCTGCGCCACCCGCCCAGCATCTTCCATCATTCTAAGCGAGCCATTCTGTCTTATAGCATTAAGGTTAGCCTGATTGTCCGATCCATATCTAGTTACGTGAAATAAACCATTTGCTGAAGGCTTAAAGCTAAACAGTTTGACACTCATTAACTCGGTTAAATTCTTATCTGATGAATTCGGTGTCTCTAATCTGGCCATCATTAATCCGGACAGGAGTAGTAAACCAAAAGCCATAATTAAAATAGGCATGGAGTGCTTGTGTAGCGATTTCTGATTCATTATTCCCAACTCCATCCTAATTGAAGATCTAGTAGGTCAACCGAGTCTCCATTTACCGCATGAATTATCACGAAGAAATTTTCACCATGTTTAGTTGAGTGCAGAACTGCAGCCTCAATCACACTGACACCGGCGCCATTATTGGCTGTGATGAAATAAGCTGGACTGGCAGCAAATATTCCAAGAGTCTGATTGGTAATCGTAAAGCCTTTTAGGTTTTGTTTAATATCGGCTTCTAGCGCCTGTTTAGCAACTGCCGCAAAATTACTAATAGTCACCGACGAATTAGTAGCTAGGATTTTATATGCATCAGTCGACTGGCTCATACTCGCAGCGTTAAATGCATTCATAAAACAACTACCGTCTACATTCTCAACATTCACTTTTGTCAAAAATTTAATAGTATAGCAAGGCGTTTTCAAACTATTTGTTGCTTGAGCCAAGCTACTATTAGTCGCGTAGATTGCTTTACTATTTTTTTCAACTTGGTTTTGATTATCTGTCACGGCATACACCCAAGTCGCACTTCCAATAAGTACAGATATTATAGAGGCGACCAGCCCGAGTTGGCTTAGTAAATGCTTGAACGAGCGCATAGATAAAGTGGCTAAAACTATACCCGCAAAACCAAGAATTACACCGGCCGCAGGCATAGTCATAGCACCAGCAATTCCGACTAATCCCATTACTACCGATAGCGAAGCTCGTAAATGATTCCTCTGTTCAGCGATATTGGGTACTGCATAACTAGGCGATTTGATTGCCGTACCAGCTGTAGAGGCTACAGGAAAGAATGGCTGAACATATCCATTATCCGGAGAATCACTTCCCTTGATATTCGATATTGGTGTTAGCGATAATGAATGGCCACAGTTACCACAAAAAGCTGAGCCGCTTTCTACTGGTTCGTGACAATTGGGACAATTCATATTTCTTTCAATTTTTGTTAATTATTATGGGGTTATTTAAGCACGCTGACCACAGTGTACGCAATAGAGATGATGTCTAGGGTTGGGCTGTCCACAATTACGGCAGTAATTATTATTACCGACAATACTCTTACCCAAACGTTGGTCAAGATCTGTAGCTCGTACGTATAACAAGAAAAAGATTATGCTAAGACCGAGCGTTATAGCTATGGAACCGATAGCGAAACTCTGTCGATTGGATGCTAGACCGAAGTTATATAGTGCGTGAAGCAACATGGCAAAAATTAATACTGGGATGACTCTCAGCCAAGATTTCTTTGCAAGTTTACTTTTGATCAAATAATAACCCACTATGCCGGTTATTGCGGCATGGAAGAATGGCGTCAAAAATATACGGCTGACACCAGTTTCAGTACCATAATGCAAAGTATAGAGAATGTTTTCGGGCAATCCGAAACCTAGACCAGCTAGTGCGAAATATATAATACCATCGCTATGTTCGTTGAAGAACTTCTTAGGATAGACGAACATCGACAAAGGGATAAACTTACAGGCCTCTTCAACTATACCTATGATAATAGCTGCGACTAGTATCGTCTTAAGTGGAGATAGTGCAGAAATATCATTTGGAGAAACTAGTTGGTGCTCGATTATAGCAGCTGCAATTCCGCCAATTATTCCGAAACCAAATGCTATCCACAGCGCGCTGATCGGCTCCTTTTCGCCCCTATCATACGAAATCAAATACCATGCCAAACCGCTAGAGATAAAAACGAAAATTAGAATTACTAAAAATAAAATCATTTTTGTTACGCTTAACTTTAGTAATTATAGCATTTTGTTAGAAATATATTGGACGGTATAATTGTCGCTCACCTCTGGAACTGGTATAGTAACCTAGTTGGGTAGTTCAATTGTTCTATGGTCGAATTGTTTAATCGTATGGTGCTTGCCCTGGTAGCTCAGCTGGATAGAGCAGAGGACTTCTAAGCCTAAGGTCACAGGTTCAAATCCTGTCCGGGGCACCATCCTCCGTCGCAGACTCTTCGAGTCAGCTATGGAGGATTTTATTTTATTATTATGGAGTAATGAATAAGTTGGTATAGATCCTACTCTGGTAAGTAAAAAGTCGACCTTTTGATGGGTCGACTTTTTATTATGGGGCGAACGACGGGGCTTGAACCCGCGACATCCGGTACCACAAACCGACGCTCTACCAGCTGAGCTACGTCCGCCATTTCTACTTAGACTTTTGAATTGCTTCGTGTGGTTCTAAGAACAGGGGTGATTATAGCTTAAATTGGCTTACTATTCAACTTAAAGCTAATTTATTAATCACGTTAATAGATATGGTAAGCGATAAATTGTTATAATGAAATAAATAACCTGAGGGGACCAAAAAATGAAACGATTGCTAAAATTTGTGCGTGAATACAGATTGTTCAGTATTGCTGTACTGACGGCAATCATTGGTTTATGCCTACAGTTCGCTGGACTGAATACAGCTTCAAAGTGGCTAGTCAGCACAGTTGCTATTATCGAAACCCTGCCACTACTTTGGGGTATGTGGAAACACTTTCAATCAGGTAATTACGGTTTAGACATCCTGGCGGCGACAGCCATCGTCGCTTCCGTATTGCTTGGACAATATTGGGCAGCCATCGTAGTAGTACTTATGCTGACGGGCGGCGAATCACTAGAAGATTATGCCGAACACCGCGCTAAGAGCGAGCTTGATGCCCTGCTCAAACATGCCCCACAAATAGCCCACGTCATACGCAAAGGCAAAACTGTTGATGTCAAAGTTAGCGAACTCAAGATCGGCGATAAAATAATCATTAAGGCCGGCGAAGTAGTGCCAGTCGACTGTAAAATACTCGAAGGTACGGCGAGTTTCGATGAATCTAGTTTAACCGGTGAAAGCCTGCCGCAAACTAAACAAATAGGTGATGAACTACTCAGCGGCTCAACAAATATTGATGGTGCAATCACCGCCAAAGCCCTAGCCACAGCCGATGACAGCCAGTACCAACAAATCATTAAGTTAGTACGTAGCGCAGCCGCCAGCCAAGCGCCATTTGTGCGCCTTGCCGATCGATACAGCATCCCTTTCACGCTACTAGCTTATGCCATAGCTATTACTGTTTGGGTGATTACAGGAGACTCGATGCGCTTCTTGGAAGTGATAATTGTTGCCACGCCTTGTCCCCTACTGCTAGCAGCTCCGATTGCTTTAATTAGCGGTATGACCAGAGCTAGTCGCTACGGAATAATTGTTAAGACAGGCTCAGCACTTGAGAAATTATCACTTGCCAAAAGCATTGCTTTCGACAAAACTGGCACGCTTACTAAAGGCGAATTAAAAGTCGAAGGCACACAGACTTTTGGAGATTTCAAAGCAGACGAAGTACTAAGTCTGGCTGCCAGCCTAGAACAAAGTTCCAATCACGTTATGGCATTAGCAATTGTCCAACATATGACTGATAGAAAATTAAAAGTAGTTGCCGCCAAGCATGTTAAAGAAATATCAGGCCTTGGACTCATGGCACAGGTAAAGCATCATCAAGTGATTGTAGGACGATTAAGTTTACTTAAAGATCATGGCGTAACTATGCCGAGTAAATTTAAATCTCAAACTGTAGCTAATTCTGCGGTCTATGTTGCAGTTGATGGTAATTTGGCAGGAATCATTAACTTAAGTGATGAGATAAGACCAGAGAGCAAAGAAACGCTTGCTCGATTGCACAAACTTGGCCTAACCAACGCCATTATGATTACCGGTGACAATGAAACTATTGCCAATAAAATTGCCAAGCAGCTCGGTATAGATAGAGTTTATGCCGATACATTACCTGCCGACAAACTACACCTTTTGGAGTCTATCAAAGACCGTCCATTAATATATGTAGGTGATGGAGTCAATGATGCTCCAGCCCTTACAGCCGCAGATATCGGCATAGCACTTGGAGCTAGGGGCAGCACCGCCGCCAGTGAATCAGCCGATATGGTGATCATGCTTAATGATCTTGGCCGAGTTGCTACTGCCATATCTATCGCCAAGCGTACTTTCTTCATCGCCAAGCAAAGTATCCTAATCGGTATCGGTATCAGCATAGGTTTAATGCTATTATTCTCAACCGGTAAATTCTCGCCACTTGTTGGCGCTGTAGTTCAAGAAGTAGTAGATGTAGTCGTAATTTTCAATGCCCTGCGAGCCCACACCGGTAAATTAACAGCCTAAGTAATGCCTACAAGTACAGACGCAACTAACAATGGAACAAGCAAATTATCTAGTCCGTGGACTCCGATATTTTCTATCAACGCCGCAAAGTAAGCTAAGCCCAGAATGGCGGCCAAGCTAAGTGGCATATTGCTCAAATAAACAAACCCTATAAGTATTAAAACTGATGTCACAATGAACGTTGAAGTACCTATTAGGCTCTTCACCTGCCCAAGCACTAAATAGTGGCGCTTCATACCGTAGCGGACGCCAATTATAGCTGCTAGGCCGTCAGCCAAACTCATTTGAAGTAGCGCTGCCATATATATCCACTTATTGTCAGTTATAAAGGTTATCGCGCCGACGGCTAAGGCAAAGTATATTTCTCCGTTGGTTGGTCTCTGGACGCTATGGATTGCTTTAAATAAATGGAAATATTTAGAAATACCTACAATTAACAAGAAGGCTAAGCTAAGTATCCTTATCTCGTTCCAAGTCATGAAAAATGGCCAGAAGGCTACAAAGCTGCCGACAGTGATGTGAATGAACTTGCGGCCAACTTCACCGTGGAAGCCCTTCTTGCGCCACCAAAACTCGTTGCCTACAAGTAATAAAGCAATCGAAACAACTGTTAAAAATATATACATCGTCTTTAATTGTACTCCAATATCTATTTGGGGAGACAGGATAGCGGACTAAAGTCCTTCTACAGCACAGCTTTCTCGGAACAAGCTCCTGCGAGAGCAGTACCTACGATGAACCTGCGACTATTGCCGACTATCGTCGTCAAGTTGCAGAACCAAAATCCTATCATCATGAAAAAATCCTCCATAACCTCGCATAAGCGAGGTGACGGAGGATGGTCGGGGAGACAGGATTTGAACCTGCGACCTCACGGTCCCAAACCGCGCGCGCTACCAGACTGCGCCACTCCCCGTGGTCGTCAACAGAGAGGATTATACCTAAAAAAATACCAAATTACTACTGTTATTCGATAATTATTCGGATTTGTTCGATGGAATTAGCTAATCCGCTAATATCTGAATCGATTAATACAGCATTAAATTGCCTTGGGCCATTAGTTTCGAGAATATTTTTATTCTGAATGCCGTAGCGCCAACGAGGAATAACACTATCAAAAGTTACGCCCAAAGATGAATTCAAGGCGCCGCACATTCCTACATCAGTTACATGAGCTGTGCCGTGAGGCAAGACTCGAGCATCTGCAGTTGGAATATGCCAGTGATCAC
>JAYVVJ010000010.1:0-2444 GCA_043787015.1 Candidatus Saccharimonadota bacterium
CGGCGTATTCGTACAGCTTTTGTGGCCGGCAAGGGTAATAAATTTGTCAGCGCCGATTACTCTCAATTTGAACTTAGAATAGCGGCTGTTTTGGCTGGTGATACCGAACTAGTAGAAATGTTTAATCGTAGTGTAGACGTCCATACGGCAACTGCCGCACAAGTTTATGGTCGAGACCTTGAAGATGTCACTAAACAGATGCGCCGTGCGGCTAAAGTTATCAATTTCGGAATACTATATGGCATGAGCGCTCATGGACTTATGGTTGCAAGCGACATGTCTTGGGAGCAGGCAACAGACTTCATCGAAAAGTACAAAGCTTTGCGCAAACCACTCTTCGACTACATTGACCGAGTCAAAGAACAGGCCAAAAAAGATGGCTATGTCGAGACTTTATTAGGAAGACGCCGGCCAACACCAGATATTTTGTCCAGTAATTTCATTGTGCGTCAGGCTGCCGAGCGGGCAGCTATCAATATGCCGATTCAAGGTACTGAAGCTGATTTGATGAAGCTAGCGATGGTACAAGTTGATAGATTAATGACCGATAAGTATCCTCAAGCGACCATGCTTTTACAGATACACGACTCAATATTAGTGCAGTGCCCTGAGTCGATTGCAGATGAAATTGCTGAACTACTAAAATCAACTATGGAGAGCGTCTATAAATTAGGCGTGCGACTAGATGTAGATGTAACTATTGGCGATAACTGGGGCGATTTGTGATTTGCGAAGCATCGCCAATCGCCAATCTCAAATCCCTACTCAATCAATGTATTGGCTTGCAAAAAAAGCTTAAACGTGTTAGTATAGGCGTATGAGAAGTGGATATTTACGCTATTTTATCGGATTTGTCGTCGCTCTCGGGCTGATCATTGCTTTGATCATCCTGCTTTTTAGCGGCAACAGCAATACCACTACTAAAACTACAGCTCCACGCCTACTTAGTAGCTACGCTGACACTGGCTCAGTCGCAACAATGACCATTGATGGTCCTATCATTGCTCAGAGCACCCACACGTCAATCCGTGTCTCTGTTGACCGTAATAGCGCTACATTCCAGCAATTTGTTGGTTATGACGGTACAGTTGTTAATAGCAAGAGCTATAGCAACAGCACTAATTCTTACGCTGCATTTTTAAGAGCTCTAGCTCACGCTGGTTTTAACTTGGGCGTGACCAATCCGGCCATAACTAATCCAACAGGTTACTGTCCTCAAGGTTCGATTTATACTTTTGGACTATCTGATCAGGGCAGCGATGTCTACAAATTCTGGACTACGAGTTGTGGTACACCTAAGACCTACAAGGGTAATACAAATATTACAGTTCAGCTCTTCAAATCTCAGATTCCAGACTACGGCATTCTGGTTGACGGCCTTTACCTTTAGGTACTGATTTGAGATTTGGGATTTGAGATTCGCGAAGCATCCCAAATCTCTAAATCCTGTACTAGTTGATTCTGAAAGTTAATTTCTTATCTGTTGAGCAGAGCTTTTTGATTTGTGGCCCACGAAGGCGTAATGTATTCGCTAGCGACGAGCTGTCGACAGTTATGACAATGTCTTTATCACGCACCATGACTTCAACAACAGATTTAAATTCTGCTAATACGTAGTCTTTGATTATTTTAATCTCAGCTGGTTCGGCAGGTAGATCGCGCTGACCTAGAAGCTCAAGTAGGCTATTCATAATATAAGTATAGCTGGAATGAATGTAGAATAGACGTATGCCAGAATTACCAGAGGTAGAAACAGTCAAGATTGGCCTTCAGAAATTATTGCTTGGGCGCCAAGTAACTTCTGTTGATTTTAACTGGCCTAAGTCTTTCCCGAATAGTCAGCCAGACATTGATGCTTTTCTAATTGGAGCTAAAGTAAAGCAAGTTCGGCGCCGCGCCAAGGTGTTAATAATTGATTTAGATAATAATTATTCTCTAGTGACGCATCTTAAAATGACCGGTCAATTAGTCTTTCGCAGCCGGACCGAGAAGTTTGGAGCAGGGCATCCCAATGACTCATTGATTGGTCGTTTGCCAGACAAATCCACTAGGGTAACGATCACTTTTGCAGATAACAGCCAGCTATTTTTCAATGATCAACGCAAGTTCGGTTGGATGCGATTACTGCCAACTATTGAGATCGAGAATCTTAATTTCTTCAAAAAAGTTGGCCCAGAGCCTTTATCAAATGAATTTACTTGGCAAGTTATGTGTGGGCGTATGATGCGCCGCTCCAAAAGTAATATTAAGTCGGTGTTGCTAGATCAGACTGTGCTGGCAGGAGTAGGCAATATATATGCCGATGAATCGCTTTGGGGTGCCAAAATACATCCGTCGACCACCGTTAATGATTTAAAACCTGCTCAATTCAAGAAATTACACGAAGAGTTATTATTCGTCTTAAAACTATCGATTGAAAAGGGTGGTTCGACTGATCGAAACTA
>JAYVVJ010000011.1:0-2439 GCA_043787015.1 Candidatus Saccharimonadota bacterium
GAGTTCCCTGGTAGTTTTCCGTCTCTCAACTCGGATACTTGCCCTTTGAGCTCTCTGCGACTTCGAAACTTTCGAAACCGGAGACAACTGTCAAAGCTAATCTTTGACACTAGTTGGTATATGCTTGCCCTGACGGACCAATGACAGTTCTCTTTCAAAACTGGCAATATCCTTAAAGCGTCTGTAGACGCTGGCAAAACGTACATATGCCACCTCGTTCAGCCGTGCCAAATGGTCCATGACCAATTCGCCGACCTTGGCGGAGCTAACCTCTTGTTCGCCGCAGGCATACAGTTCTTGTTCGATATCGTTTATTACTTTATCGAGATCCAAACTGGTAACCGGTGTCTTCTCGCAAGCTCTGTACAATCCGCTCATTAGTTTAGCGCGGTTGAACAGTTCACGAGTACCGTCATTCTTGACGACAATCAACTGTGGGCGCTCTAGACGTTCATAAGTCGTAAAACGCTGACCACAGGCGACACACTCTCGACGACGTCGGATAGCCTGACCATCTGCCACATCACGTGATTCGATGACTTTGATGTCATCGCTTTGGCATTGGTTACACTTCACTTTGGCCTCCTTGCTTCCAAAATATACCTTAACGCCATTTCTAATTAGATAAATAATTAGTTTTTTGGCTTTTGGAAGCTTATTTAATGATTAATGTGCGCACACTACAGTTTTTGTTTTCCACATATAGTGCTATTTGAATCTAATATAACGCCAGCTGTAGCGTTTTGCAAGCATTTTAACGCTGTATTATTTAGTACGAGCTAACAGAGTTAGTTGTTCTTGTCGTCTTCTTGAGAATCTGTAGAATCAGCAGAATTCTTGTCGTCATTACCACTACGACGCTTGGTAAAGCGGCGTAAGAATGACGGCTTTTCGAGGTCATCTTCGTAATCATTGGACACTACGGCTGCATTCTCGTCGTCATTGTATCGAATATTATTGGTCTTATCTTCGTCCTCGTCTGAATCATCATCAATAGACCAAATATTTGGAATGCCGGCATCGTCTTTATTGAAGTCGCCAGAACTATCCTTTTCGTCATCAAGTTCCATATCGATTTCGTCCAGAGCCTTCTCTTCTTGCTTGGTCGCAGGCATTTCGCTGACAACTGGCTTCGCAGCTTCGGCAGCTGTAGAAGCGACCTTACCGGAACGATTAGTGAAGTAAGATTCGTCGAAGCCTGTAGCTACTACAGTAATGATGATTTCGCCTTCTAATTCTGGATTGATAGTTGCACCGAAGATAATGTTGGCATCAGGATCAGCCGCAGTCGTGATAGTTTCAGCAGCGGCGTTAATTTCGTGCATCGATAGGTCATTGCCACCAATAACATTGAATAGGATGCCGCGTGCGCCATCGATCGATACTTCTAGAAGTGGCGATTCAATAGCTTGCTTGGCAGCTTCGATAGCGCGGTTATCGCCAGAAGCCCGGCCAATACCCATAAGTGCTGAGCCAGCCTTGCTCATGACGGTTTTGACGTCGGCAAAGTCTAGGTTAATTAGTCCGTGGACAGTGATTAGATCAGAAATCCCTTGGACTCCCTGTCTTAAGACATCGTCAGCAACTTTGAAAGCTTCTGTAAGTGGTGTGTCGCGGTCAATAGTCTGAAGCAAGCGGTCGTTAGGGATAATGATGAGTGTGTCGACGGCTTTGCGTAGCTTTTCGATAGCGGCATCAGCATTGCGGCGGCGCTTCTCACCTTCAAAAGCAAAAGGTTTGGTAGCAAAACCAACGACCAATATGCCCATATCTTCAGCGATTTGAGCCACAATATGACCTGCGCCAGAACCAGTACCGCCACCTGCGCCGATAGTAACAAATACCATGTCAGCACCTTCAATGGCTTTCTTGATTTCATCTCGAGATTCTTCAGCAGCTTGTTGGCCAACTGACGGATCGGCGCCAGCGCCTAGTCCGCGTGTAGCTTCTTTGCCGATGTGAATTTTCTTGTTAGCTTTGGAGTGATGTAAGGCCTGAGCGTCAGTGTTAACGGCGATAAATTCGACGTTTTCGATACCGGCTTCAACCATGCGATTGATAGCTGCGCCACCGGCGCCGCCGACACCTACTACTCTTATTTGAGCGAATGTTTCTATAGCTGGTTCAACAATCTCTGGCATATTATGTCCTCTTTTACCCTAAGAATTATATGTAAAGTATACGCTAGCATCGCCCCTAGTTCAACAAATTTATACAGAATACTTTGAGTGTCTTAAGTTCATTATATTAATCGACGATAATTGTGTACGGATCGAATATTTATGTGTGCAGCCAAAACTATAATGAGCTGAGCGTTAGCTCAGCATCCGTGGCGCTTCTCCCGACTGTGAACGGAGTCCTAATTAGTATATAGGGTAGAGGGTTTAGGATTCAGGGTTTAGTATGTCTACCGTTTGTATACCCTGTACCCTGACCGCT
>JAYVVJ010000012.1:0-2423 GCA_043787015.1 Candidatus Saccharimonadota bacterium
AGGGAGTAGGTGTATCTTACTTGGTAAGTCACGCCGATAGTTGGGGTGAAGCCTGTGTTAGTTAGAGCCGATACGTTGCCTGTGACGTGAGTGGCAGAGTTAGCGACTGTCGTCCAGTTAGTACTTGTCCAGCTGGCAGAGTTGAGGTCTTGGGTACCTACGGCGGTGTCGACTACTGCAGCGGCTAGGACGGCGTTATTGGCGCTGCCGGTTGTTACTATTACACCTCCAGTTCCAGCCTGAAGGGTGGTTGTTGAAGTTCCTATAGTTGATCCAATATTCAAAGTTGATGTTGAGCCGCCTGTAGCATTATTGCCGATGTTGATTGTTTGAGCTACGGCACCAGTTGTATTACCGATTTGGATATTGCTAGCTGTGCCGGTGTTGCCAAGGGTTAATTGACCTGTGCCGGCAGCATTTAAGGTAAGCGTGCCGGCTGAACCGGCTGCTTGCAAAGTGACGTTAGATGTATTGGCCGATGGGCCGGTGAATTGGAGCAGGGTGGTAGAGTTGGCGGTTTGGACGTTAAAGATGTCGGCTGTAGGTGAGCCGACTGAAGTTTGCTTGATAAGAGCGCTGCTGATGTTGGTCGTTGGTTGGAAAGTATTGGTGCCAGTCCAAGTTTGGTTGCTGGCAAGTTGACCTAGAGCAGATAAGGCTACGCCGCTAAGTAGAGCTGCATTGGAAGCGTATGGTACAGCAGTTAGGCGGATGTATGGTGACATTTCACCGTCGCCACCACAGGCGCTATTGAAGCTGGTAACACCGGACGTGACAGTACAAGAAGTTGCATTACCAATCTGTACAGAAAGCCATAAGGTATCCTGATTGAAATTGATCCCGGTATTGGTTTTGGCACCACAAGTACCGCCGGCAAATGCACAGATTGAGCCTAAATTGACTGAGAAAGTACCACTAGACAGAGTAACGCCGCCAGTAGAAGGCATACCCGTCGAGCCGGCTACTAGAAAATCTTCAGTCCACATCAAAGTGCTACCAACACCAGTATTAGTGCCGTCTTGGTAGACCTTGAATTCCATGTTGTAGGTGCCATCAGCAATGTTGGTGTTAGAAGAAGTCACAAGCTTACCAGTGAAGCTAATTTGGGAGTTAATACCAGCTGCAGCGGTGGCGGTAATGGGGCGTAAAGAATTTGTGATGAGACAGCTCATCACGAGTATCACAAATACAACAACCCTCTTTCCCGGAGACATACGTATAGCATACCAAAGAAGTTATGCTATCTCAATTTTTTTAGGACTTTTTTGACCTGTTTTTGAGTCTTTTTGACCACACTGTGTATAACTCTGCGCAAGTACTTTTTTATGATATAAATAGCTAAAATTAAAGCGATGATTCCGGGTAAGTTGACGAAAGTGAAATTAACGGCAGCTGTCTTATTCTTGCTTATATCGTCAGTACGATAGGTGACGTGGACTTTGTAGAGGCCAGGCATGAATGCTGATCCAGTCTTCATAATTGGGGTTGAGTATGACCTAGAAGTTTCCGGTAATAGGATGCTTGAGTTGGTGTTGATCTGGCCGCGTCTAACTTCCTTGCCTGACAGTGTCGAAACTGTGACTAGACCTCTTGGCACAGTTTGTGAATTGCCGGTATTAAGGAATGATAAGTCAATCGTTTTTGGGAGCTGCCACCAACTAAATCTAACTCGGAAAGGATTTAGGTCGACACCAAAAGTTGCGCCATCAATTTTCCTGACGAATAGCAGAGTCGATGCAACTTGATTGACGTTAACTTTGACTGAACCACTGGCTGAGCTATCGGAATTTACGTTGTAGAGTACGGCCGCGTAATGTCCACCGGGACTTAAATCTGAGCGGTTATCGATGACTATCGGCACTTCTAAAGTCTGTTTGGCGGCTATCGTGACAGGTTCTTCAGGTGTGATTAACCACGCAGCTAATGAATACTTTTTGGCTGATTCTGCGACATTGCTTCCTATGAAAGCCAAGCCGCCAGTTTCGTTTAATGTCTTAAAGTCTAGAGAAGAAACTGTCAGGCTGATAGATTTACTGGTGTTGTTGGTAAGCTTAACTTTGAAAGTGCTGCTAGCCTGGTCCTTCTGTAAATCGACACTAATTATTGCCGGAGAGACTGTGATGCCATTAGTCGAGATAGTGGCAGCTGAAACGTTTTGGACAGAAAGGAAGTAGATAGCAAGCATAGCTAGGCTGACTAGAAAACTTAATTTGAATATATTATTTCGTGACATCATTCTTACCAAACTTCTTCTTAATCCAGCGGAGCCAAGTGCCGCTAGTAGAGTAGATTCCAACGCCTATCATTATGACAGCCAAAATGAACACCGGCAACATCTTCCACGGCACCACCCAAAAAGATACTTCCGCCTCAATCGGTACATCACTAGTGCCATTGTCATAGACAAGTGTTAGATGAGCGTA
>JAYVVJ010000013.1:0-2414 GCA_043787015.1 Candidatus Saccharimonadota bacterium
AAAAAACTTGAAACAGAGATCAAATCTAAAGAATTGATTGTCAAACAAGCCATAATTGAAAAACATAAAGAGCTAACTAGGGGAGTTGAATCGGAATCTGAAAGATCAAAAGCTCCAGAAGCTAATCTGCTACATTCGACGCCGGCGTTTGAAAATATTGGTAAGGTTTTAGTTAAGGCTGAATCTAATAGGTCTAAGCAGCGTGCTGAATCGGCTGCAAAAGAGCCAATAGTTAAACATATTGAAACTATCAGTCGCTCAGACCTTCTAGAACTAAGCGCAAAGACAGTAGTTGATGGCACGACTCTACGCAAAGTCTACGAAACAAGTTTGATAACCGAAAAAGGATTGCGTCGTGTCATGACTGAATATTTGCGCGGTGGAGACATCAAGAGCGCGTTGAAACGCGAACTAGTTGAGCATGAAAAAGATTTTGAGCGGGATCCAATCTTAAGAGATAAAACACACCAAACACGTACTGGCGGCGTAGTTCTAGATAAATTGATTATGAAAATTGATTCAGATCCAGTCGATCAATCAAATAAATTACAGCAAATTATGAGTACACAACTCAATATTAATCCAAAAAGTTTATCAAAGAAAAAAGTTAGAGTTAGCTGGATCGATATTGTGATGCTGATATTCATCAGCGTACTGTTGACTATGGTGTTAACTCTGGTCATAGGTAGGCAATAACAGGTATAATTAGATGATGAATAAGATCGTACTATATTACAAATTTACGCCGATTACCGATCCGGAAGCTATTCGCTTGTGGCAGAGATCACTATGCGAAAGATTCAATTTAAAAGGTAGAATTATAATTTCTAAACACGGTATCAATGGTACTGTCGGTGGAACTATCGAAGACGTTAAAAGCTATATCAAAGAAACTAAGCAGTTCGCTGGTTTTAAGAATATGGTTTTTAAGTGGTCTGACGGATCGAGTGAAGATTTCCCGCGCATCAATGTCAAAGTACGTCCTGAGCTTGTCGCTTTCGGTGCTCCTGACGAAATTAAGGTTAATGAAAATGGCGTTATTGGCGCCGGCAAGCATTTAAAGCCCGAAGAGGTGAATAAGCTCGTCAAAGAACGAGGCGATGACGTAATCTTCTTTGATGGTCGTAACGCCTATGAAGCTCAAATCGGTAAGTTTAAAAATGCCCTAGTGCCAGACGTCGAGACTAGTCATGATTTTATCAAGGAAATCGAAGATCCTAAGTATGATTCGATTAAAGACAAGCCAATCGTGACCTATTGTACTGGCGGTATACGTTGTGAAGCACTAAGCGCATTAATGAAAAATCGTGGATTTAAAGAGGTGTATCAAATTGACGGCGGCATCGTAAAGTATGGCGAAAAATACGCCGACGAAGGTCACTGGGAAGGATCGCTATATATTTTTGATAAGCGCATGAATGTTGAATTTAGCGATAAGGCTAAAACTATTGGTACTTGCATTCATTGCGATGGTAAGACTAGTAATTTCGTTAATTGCGACAACAAAGCTTGTAATAAATTAGTCTTAGTGTGCGAAGACTGCACTCTTAAGAATGAGATATATTGTGTCAATTGTAGCCCAGTAGCAGTAGCAGCTTGAGTCACTATGAAAATGACTGAAAAATTGAATCAGAAATTAGCCGATCTACCGAAGCAACCCGGAGTATATTTTCATAAAGACGCGAACGACGAAATTATCTATGTCGGCAAGGCTGCCGTACTACGTAGTCGTGTACGCCAGTATTTTCAAGCCAGCCGCAGCCGCGATCCAAAGACCGAAGCTCTAGTTGCAGAAATTAACGATGTTGATTGGATGGTTGTAGATAGCGAACTTGAAGCTTTATTCCTTGAAGCTGAGATGGTAAAGCGTTATATGCCTCGGTACAACATACTACTCCGAGACGATAAATCATTGAGTTATATTAGGATTGATTACGATAGTGACTATCCTACGGTTGGTACAACCAGGCGCCCGATGGATGACGGGGCTAAATATTTCGGGCCATATTTCAGTAGTCAGGCCGTTAAGCAGGCTTTGAAGTCGCTTCGCAAAGTATTCCCATTTGCCACTCGCCGCATTCCTGGACAGAAACGAGCTAGCCTACATTATCACCTAGGCCTTGATCCTGGACTCGAAGAAGGCAGAACTAGTTTAGAAAACTACAGAACTAATCTAAGAAAATTGATTGCAATCATTGAAGGCCGCAGGCCAGGGGTTGAGAGTGAAGTGGAGAGAGATATGAAACGAGCGTCTAAGGCCAAAGACTATGAATCGGCAGCAAAACTTCGTAATCAGCTATTTGCGCTTCAAGGCTTAAATCGACAAGTTATATTCAGCGATAAAGAATTTCTAGATATAAGCAAAGACCACGCACTAAATGAATTAGTTAACTTGTTAAGTATTGATAAATTTC
>JAYVVJ010000014.1:0-2406 GCA_043787015.1 Candidatus Saccharimonadota bacterium
CTTCTAAAGGACCGAACGCTTCTTTTTCGCCGATTGCTAGGGAGTATTGGCTGGTTTTAGATGTACTAGAAACGATAACTTGATACGATCCTGCAGGAACTACGGACTTATATTCAGGACCCATCCAGTAATTATCATGGCCGAAAGGTTCGAAATAGGCTTTCCAAGAGCTTTTAGCAGCTTCTAGAGATGCCACAGGCTGGTCAGTGTTGTTGTCTTTTAAGATTTTTACCGACACGTCCTTAAGCTGCCCTGACTTGTTAGGCACAAGAATATTTACGTACAGAGAGAATGATTTGTCGGAAGTTATATTGTAAACATTAGGTAGTCCATTCAAGGTGCCATAATAGGCTTTTGATAATTCAGGATTAATAACTTCGTAAGATTGGCCTGAAACTATCACAGGTTGATGAGCGAAAGCACTAGCTGGCACAAGTAGTAGAGTAATAATTGCTAGAACTAATGATTGAAGTATCTTTTTCATGATTACTTCTTGCCTATTATTGGCGCTTGTCCAATGAAGCTAGAGTTTACGATTACTTCTAGAACTGCCTCGGCGACTTCACTTCGTCCAACATAGGGCTTGGTCGGTCCGTTAAGTAGTAGCCGATAAGGCTTCGGAGCAATATTTTGTAGCTTTAGAACGCGGATAATCGTCCAATCAAGACCGCTAGATTTTATAAGTTTTACACTATCTATTCCGTCTTTGATTCGAGCTGGGTCTATCAAGTTGATGCTCAAATTTAGAAATCGGTCTGTTAGTGTAATTTTATCACCAGGAAACCTAACGCCTGTACCGGTAAGACTAACAAGTCTTTTGATACCAAGCTCGTTCATTATTTTTACAGTCTTAGTGATAGCGATTGTTTGAACGTCAGCTGGCGATTTCTTTACATGACCTATGAAGCTCGCCACAGCGTCTTGTCCACTAATTAAATTGCTCAATTGATATTCATTTGTGGCATCGCATTCAACAATTTCTAGGTTTGCTTGAGGAAGTAGATGGCTATTGCCACGCACACCGGCTTTGACGCTATGCCCTGCCAATAAAGCACCCTCGACAAAAGCCTGCCCTGAGCGACCGTTTGCTGCGATTACGGCTATTTTCATCTTAGAATTGTAGCAGATTATTGGTTTGGTAGAACTGTGTGAGGGATAGCGGACTTTGTCTTATTTTTAGAATAACAGGAATACATAAGTGGAAAGTTGATAAATTTAGATGTGTATGATTAGACACTGCAAAAATCAAAACCTACCTTTAGAGCACAGCGACAGATAGGCTAAATTTGCTGATTGTATTACTCAATACGCAAACAGCAGTAAGTAAATAGTATTTACGCTGGATGCCCGATACTGATAATTTGCTGGTCTCGATATTTATCAAAGGCATGCTTATCAAAACCATTCTTACGAATGAATTGATTAATTTGCTCATTACCGATAAGTTTCGGCAAAATAACATAAGCAGCACCCGCTTCATATATTATTGCAGCATCAGAAATACTATTCGCATGGCATATAAATATGGCCTTATCATTTGCTGACATAATTTGGTTAACCAAACTACGGTTAGTCTCAACATCAGCTATGGTGCTTACAACAAGCTCAGCGCGATGTAAGCCAATTTCATCTAGAAGTTCTGGATCGGTCGCATCACCGTATAAGTGAGGGATATGCTGGTGCTCTAGAGTCTCTACAATCTCTGGGTTGTAGTCGATAACTATGTATCGTTTTTTCATCTCTCTGAACGTCTCGACAAAGCTGTGACCACCTTCACGATAACCCAACAAGATCAAAGAGTAGTGTGATATGTTGCTAATTTCTCTTTTTGTTTGTCCTCGTTCAAAAAAGCTTAGTTGTTTTTGGAACTTTTTGTATAAAACATTGTCGTATTTTGTTAGATATGAACTCACGGCAATTGTAATAAGCGCTGTAAGCGTGGTTATCGCCGTGAGTCGACTGCTAACCAAACCAACACTCTGAGCTAACACTATAAGAACTATAGAAAATTCACTAATTTGTGATAAATTGATGCCTGCTTTAAAACTGGTTTGTTTTGTATAGCCAAGCCATCCAAGACTAGACATTATTATAAGGGGCTTACTAATTAAAATAAATATACTAAACACAAGCGCCGGAACAACTGCTTGCGACAGATTGTCAAAGCCAAGTTTTTCACCAAGACTAATAAAGAACAATACGATAAAAAAATCACGCAGCGGTTTTAAGCGTGTACTAATTGCTTCGGCATATGGTAGATGGGCAATACTAACGCCAGCAAATAAAGCGCCAACTTCAATTGAAAAACCAGATGCGTTAAAAACGCTGGCGACACCAAATGCCCATGCCAAGGCAAAAACGTATAAAAGCTCTTGGCTACTTGCAAATAGTTTGTACTTCCAGCCA
>JAYVVJ010000015.1:0-5592 GCA_043787015.1 Candidatus Saccharimonadota bacterium
TAACAATGTTATTAAGCCTATGCTGATCGTGGATACTAGTGCATCTAGTCCGTTTCTAGATCAAGCTAAGAACGCTTGGTCGGGTTTTAGGGTATATGCTAGCATTTTCCTAGTAATAGCCTTATTGGTTATAGTTTTTGGACAGTCCATAGGCGGCGGATTGATTGATGCCTACTCAGCAAAGAAAATATTACCTAAGCTTTTACTTGCAGCAATACTGATTAATCTTTCTTACTACTTGGTTGTGTTAATGGTTGATATTACCAACATTGTTGGTGGAGGGATTGTTGATCTAATAACCGGGCCTTTTGGTCCTGGGGCTTCGGATTACAATCTTAAGCTAAACACTGCCGCATCCGGTGTTGCTCTAGGCGGGCTTAGTGCAGGCGTAATATTCGCTTTTGCAGGTGGAGCAGCGTTTTTTGCGTGGATATGGCCTTTCGTACTGCTTCCTGCACTTCTTGCGCTTGTTGCAGCCTTTATAACTATCATTATAAGAAACGCGCTAATAGTACTTCTTCTAATAATATCTCCTGTTGCGTTTGCGCTCTACTGTCTGCCAAATACAGAAAAATATTTCAAGCAGTGGTGGGATATTTTATTCAAAACATTACTCGTATATCCAATAATTATGGTTTTATTTGCGCTATCGCAAATTATGGGAGCGATACTCTCCTTTGGCGTAGGAAGCACTATTGGTGACAGCATATCAGGCATCCTATCAATAGTTGCCATAGTTGTTCCGCTATTCTTGATTCCGTTCGCATTCAAAATATCGGGTGGAATTATCGGTCAGGCTAGCCAAGCAATTAATGGGCTTAGTAAACAAGCACACAAGAGAATGCTTGGCGATCCTAAAGACCCTAATAGCATGGGTAGAAAAGCTCGAAGCAATTTGGGCTCTAAATATGCTGAAAAGAACATGAGTGGAGATGCCGTAAGGGCAAGGCTTAATCCAAAGACAATGTTCGGCAACAACAGGAAGGATGCACTTGCTAAAATTAAACTCGCCAAATTGAAAACTTATGCAGGCAATACCGCGGGCACCGAAATGATGGCGGCTAATGCAAACGATTCAATGCATCTATTGGCTTTGGCAAACAAAGGTCTTGCTACCGAAAGATTAAATTCCGCAGAGAACGATTTGAAGACACAGGAGGGCGAATTAGCCGCTGCTCAATCCGCTGGAGCGCCTTTACAAGTAATACAAGGACTTAATAACGGCATACTTAAGAAAAAAGCTGAAATTGTTGCAAGAAGAGGCGGCTTGGCTTCTGCCAATCTAGTCCAAGGCAATGAACTGGCAAGCACCAGGTTAGCTGCATTTGATGCATTGACCAAATCAGGCTATGAGTTCAGTAGTGGAGAAAAAGGCTACAATGAAATTGTCACCATGGTTGATAGTTTGGCTGGCGGCAACGACACAGCACGCGCACAGTTAATGAACGATGCGCAGTTCAATTTGAAAAATTCTGGGCAATTCGGATTTGGTGGTATCAATAATGGTGCGTACTACGACTTTGAAGCAGGTAATGATAAAGGAAATAGCTATCAAAAGGGGTCAGCGGGCAAAAAAGAATACTTCATTTCCGGTGCAGAGAACTATTTTGGTAAAAAGGCATTTGACCCCGATACTGGTAAATTAAGTAATTACTTAGCTACCGCTGAAGTTAAGTCCAACATTGCTGCAAATCCTGCGGAAAGTGAAAGAATCGGTGCTTGGTATGCTGACTTGACTGGCCAATATCCTGGAGCTACTGAGGGGAATAAGAAAGAAATTCGCGCACAGCTGGATATAATTGAGGCTGCGATTAAGCCGGTTGGAACAGGTTTTTCTATTCCATCAATGGGGGTAACTGATGATAATCCTGCTCCAGAAACTTTCGAATCAGAAGGACAAAGACAACTTGCGGCAAGAATTAAAGCCACAAGAGATTCGTTACGCGGAAACGGTGTTGACGAAAATGTTCTAAATGAAATCAATAAACAAAAATAATGGCCACATATAAAGTACTACAAGATATAGAAGCTGAAGATAAGATTCTAGGCCCTTTGTCTTTGCGGCAGTTTATATATGGGTTGATTACTGTTTTCTTCTTGTATTTGTGCTTTATTGTTTTTGGCTAAGGGAGCGCCGTATTTGTTGGCTGTTTTCTTGCCGCCAGCGCTGTTTACGGGCTTCTTCGCTTTTCCTTTTAGCCGTGATCAGCCGACTGAAGTTTGGGCTTTGGCAAAGATACGCTTTCTGTTCAAGCCGCGCAAAAGGCTTTGGAACCAGAGCGGCGTGAAAGAATTAGTCACAATTACAGTTCCGAAAAAGATTGAACGCTTCCTAACTAATGGCTTATCGGCGAATGAAGTTGAAAGTCGACTTAAAACTCTTGCTGATACCATCGACAGCCGCGGTTGGGCGATAAAAAATATACATCTCAACCTCTACAACCAGAATGGTTTAGCATCAAATGTACCCTCTGACAGGCTGATAGATATTGCCACACTGCCTCGCGAAGTGCCTAACTACGACATCGAAGCCGCAGATGACATTTTGGACGAAAAGAACAATCCATTAGCCCATCAATTTGAAAGTATGATCAATGCTTCAACAGTTAGTCATCGCAAGAAATTGGTCGATGAACTAAATAATATGCGTGCCGAACAGGCTGTTAAGCCAGCGACTGTGCCTAACGATTACTGGTTCTTGAATCAACCGACCGCTCCTCAGCCCCTCAACGACTCTCAGGCAATGTTTACTCAGGCTCAGGTTATTCATCCTGGGGCAGTAACGGCTGGTGCCAATTCTGCTGACGATCCAGCTCTTGCAGCCCAGCTTAAGGCACAAAATGATCAACAGCAAACAGCCTATGCTCATCTAAGAACTATTCAACCGCTGGCTAATAATACTGGCAGTCCGATGAGCAGTCCGACTGTATCTTTGGACCACAATCAAGCTGCTCCGGTTCAAGCATTAGCACCTAGCCCAACAGCGTATAACCCTGCTATAATGACTCTGGCGAACAACAATGATCTTGATGTGGCAACTTTGGCTAGACAGGCCTCTAAGGCCAAAAAATCTGAGGGAACACAGGAGGGTGAAGTTGTTATTTCATTACGCTAGTGGCTACGATAAAAGTAGCGAGCTACTTGCGGACAATAGGTGGGCCAAAAACAGATGAATCCGTTGGACAATAATTCAAATCAACCAGGGCAGTCACCAGTAGTAATGGGCGGCACTCCTGGACTTCGGATTGAATCTACTGCTCAACCTCAAGTTATTCAGAACGCACAATACGGCGCACAGCCATCTGTAGCTGCGGGTGGTTTGACCAAGCCTAGAGCTAATCCTAATAGCACACAGAATGCTCTCCAGATTGCTGAAATTCGTGATGGAATCGTGATTATGAACGACGGCTCTTTTAGATCTGTCGTCATGGTCAAAAGTGTTAACTTTGATCTGATGAGTCCTCAAGAACAAGAAGCTGTTGAATATTCATACCAAGGCTTTTTGAACTCGCTTTATTTCCCAATTCAGATCTTTATGCGTTCTCAGAAAATCGACCTACAACCATACATCGAAAAGCTTGATAAGATCCGTTCAGAACACGACAACATGCTTCTAGCACTGCTAATGGAAGACTACATTGGTTATATTGATGCTCTCAGCCAGCAAGCTAACATCATGGATAAGCGCTTCTACGTAGTTGTACCTTTCTTCCCGATTACTGATGTCCAAAAAGCCCTAACTCAAAGCAAGAATTTCGTCAGCGGCATCAGCAGTATGTTTAGTAACAAGGATCAGCATGTCGTCATCAACGAGGCTGATTTGGAAAATGCTAAGACCGAACTGCGCAATCGAGTTCAGTCTGTTCTTTCCGGTTTGTTACAATCCGGTATTCAAGGTCTACCGCTCGACACTCAGGAATTAATCGAACTGTACTACGATACTTATAATCCTGACACTGCGCCGCGACAACAACTCAAAGACTTCGGTCAAATGACAGCTGATGTCATAACTAAGGGCGTCGGGTCAGCACCACAGGCTCATCTGCAAAGGGAGCTACAATGAGTAGCAAGTTAAAAGTTTATAAAGTTGAAAGTGAAAAGCCGACTGTTGCTGTTTCTTTATTCTTTACGAACTTTATACTTTACGAACTTTATACTTTCAACTCAAGCGTAGTCGGAGGTGAAGCGTAATGTTTGGCAAGAATAAACAGCCGAAGATGGACGCAGTGGCTTTGGCTCAAAATCAGCGCGCCCAAGAAGATCAAGAAGTCCAAGAAGCCTTCCAAAAGGGTATAACTGCTCTTAGAGATTTCATCGCTCCTAGTTCGCTTGAGTTCAGTAGCACTCACTTCCAACTCGGCACTCGTTATGCTCGAACTTACTATGTCTATGGATATCCTCGCCAGATTTATACTGGTTGGCTCAGTAGTTTGGTTAATCTAGATGAAGTTATTGATATCAGTATGTATGTCTACCCTGTCGAGAGTCAGGTTGTGCTTGAGAATTTGCGCAAGAAGGTTACTCAACTTGAAGCCGGCATACAAATCGATGGCGAAAAGGGCAGAATTCGCGATCCGGGCAAACAAGCGGCAATCATTGATGCCGAGGAAATGCGCGACAAATTACAGGTTGGAGAAGAGCGCTTCTTCCGTTTCGGACTATATTTCACTGTTTATGCCGGCAGCGTAGAAGAACTCGAATTCGTCGGCCACAAAGTCGAATCAATGCTTGGCCAACAATTAGTATTCAGTAAACCAGCCAGCTCGCAGCAAGAGCAGGGATTAATCAGCACCGTGCCGCAACTAGTTGATCAATTGCAAATTAGACGCAATATGAGCACTGGTGCCCTTAGCACCAGCTTCCCGTTCACTAGCGCCGATCTTACTCAAGATAACGGCATTCTTTATGGTATCAATATGCACAACTCCGGACTGGTTATTTTCGACCGTTTCTCTCTGGAAAATGGCAACTCAGTGGTCTTCGCTAAGTCTGGTGCCGGTAAGAGCTTCACTGTCAAACTCGAAGCCTTGCGCAGCATGATGTTCGGCACTGAAATCATGATTATCGATCCTGAAAATGAGTACCAGAAGATGTGTGAAGCGGTTGGCGGCGCTTATGTTCGCCTTAGCCTAAACTCACCGACTCGTATCAATCCGTTTGATCTGCCGAAAGTAGTCGATAGCGAAGAAGCCGACAACGCTCTTCGTTCGGTCTTGATAACATTACATGGCTTATTGCGTCTTATGATGGGCGGTGCCCAAACTCAGATGCTTGGTGGCAACAGCGCCCTTGCTCCTGCACTTTCTCCTAGTGAGGAGGCTGATTTAGATGCAGCCCTTATCGAAACTTATGCGCGCGCTGGCATAACCAACGATCCTTTGACTCACACCGGGACTCCGCCAACTATTGCCGATCTTTATGACACCTTGTTACACATGGGTGGCACTGGGCCACAATTGGCTCAGCGTTTACGCAAGTACACTACAGGAACTTTCGCAGGTATCTTCAGTCAGCAAAGCAATATGGATATAAATAATCCGTTGGTGGTGTTCAATATCCGCGATCTTGAAGATGAATTACGCCCAGTAGCGA
>JAYVVJ010000016.1:0-5591 GCA_043787015.1 Candidatus Saccharimonadota bacterium
TCGACGGTAATATCAATTATCTGGATACCAATCCAAAATCCAGAGCTATCATTAAAGCCGATTACAGTGTGCCATCGGTTAGCGCTGCCAGCATAATAGCCAAGGTTGCTCGTGATGATTACATGGCAGAACTATCCGAAAAGTACCCAGATTATGGTTTTGAAAAACATGTAGGCTACGGCACAGCTCTTCATATAGAGAAGTTAAAGCTACACGGCGTCACTGACGAGCACCGACTAAGCTATAAACCAATAAAAGCATTGCTCAAGGAAGTTAAATGAGTACAACTGAAACTGGTCGTAAGGCTGAAGCAGCTGCTAGGGTGTATTTAGAGATGCGCGGATATCAGATTGTCGAGCATAACTGGCGCCGGCCAAGGTGTGAGATTGACATAGTCGCCAAAAAGGACGGCGTCATCTATTTCGCTGAAGTAAAATACCGTTTCAATGACGACCAAGGCGGCGGTCTGGAAGCGATTACTAAGTCTAAACTAAAACAGATGCAGTACGCAGCTAAAACATGGCTAGATGAGCACAAATGGACAGGTCAATCTAGCTTAGCTGCAGTCGAAATTGCAGGCAGTAACTTCGTAGTTATGGGCTTCATAGACAACGTATATTAAGGTTTTCAGTAGTCAGTTATCTGTAATCAGTTAATATCTAGATTTGAGATTAGCGATTTGGGATTAACGGACAACAGAAGACGGATTACTGAATACTACTCAAGTAAGTCTTGAGTACGGTGTTATCGCGATCTTTCCAAGCTGCTTGCCATTCGATGGTTTCGACTGCCTGATTGAAAGGTCGCTCGAATGAAGGGCTGAGGCGGGCATTGAAAAATTCTTTAAATGTCGGCAAGAAGTTGATATCACTAAATCCACGGCTGGCATAAATCGGCATTCGTGAAAAGCTAAGATCAGTACCAAGATTATCGTTTAACCACTGCCAATGTATGGTTAGCCAGTCCCAAGTTTGAGTCCTAGCGTGCCTGTTCATGAAACTGTAAGCAACCCAATATGCAGCATCTTGAAGGCGGACATCGCTAGAATCGATCATCTTTAGGGCTCTATCAATCAGTTCAGGCTGTTTAAAGCCCGATAGTGCGCCAGATAACGTGACTCGTTCTTCGCTATGAGAACTAGTATTGTGCATCACTAGTAATTTATCGAAATCGGCTTCGTTGCCAATGCGTGAAATCGTGCCGTAAACTACGCCTCGTAAATCTGGATTAATATCTTCAGGTTTAGTCATTTGATCGAATAAGCGTTTAGCTTCTTTGACGACTGCAGGTTCTTCGCCATAGGAAGCAAGTCCTAGAATAGTTGGGCGGAGCAACAAATCAAAGTGAGTGTCGCTAGGCTTTTCCTCCCAACCAAGGCGTGCTAGTTGTTTACTTACTAATTGACGAACGAATGGTTTCAAAAGATCTCGTACATCCTCGTCCATGACTACTCTGATACTGCCTATGCCAGCAGTGATTACATCCCAAACAACGCAGCTATCTTCGTTTTCGTAGGCAGAAAGTAGCTTGAGGACATCGACTGAACTGCCGTAACCTGCTTTGGCTGCTTCGAAAGCGTCGCTAAGTAAGCCTAATCGTTCAAGTTCATTCAACTTACCAGATTTGATAGCGCTACTTAGTCCTGCAAGATGTCCAGAGTCATATACAGTTCGCATGAAACTAGTCTGATTATGATTAAGAATAAAATTTTTGCTTAGCTTCAGGTTTTTCATCAATAATTCAGGTTTTTCAAAGATTTGCAGTCCGATATTTTCAGACGCAAGTAGTGGAATAGGCCAGTCTGCCTTTACTTTATCGGCCTTAGGGTTCAAATAGAATCTCTCTTGCCGTAGTTCGAGCGTATCTGTTTTTACATCAGCGTGGATGATTGGATAGCCGTTTTGAGATGTCCAATCGGCCATAAAGTTTTTGACTGGTTGTTTAGATGATTCTTCAAGTGCCGCCCATAAATCGACCGTGTCGGTGTTGTTGTAACTGTGCTTTTTCAGATAAATTCTTAGGCCATCGCGGAAGGCAATTGGTCCAATGTACTCGTGTAGCATCCACAGCACGCTGGCACCCTTCTCATAGCTAATAGCATCGAATATCGTTCGAATCTCATCAGGATGATTGACCATAACTTCAATTGGATGAGTGTTTTGAAGTGCGTCAGCACTAAGAGCTAGTCCTTGTTCATCGACTAAGAATTGAGTCCAAACTTTCCAGTCGGGGAATAATTGATCAACTGCTAAGTAGCTCATCCAGCTAGCGAAACTTTCATTAAGCCATAGGTCAGTCCACCAGCGCATTGTCACTAAATTACCGAACCATTGGTGGGTTAGTTCGTGGCAAACAACATTAGCCACGTACTGTTTCAAATTCAGACTAGTGTTCTGCGGATCAACCAGTAGGGCTTGCTCGCGGAAAGTCATAAGGCCCCAGTTCTCCATCGCGCCACTAGCGAAGTCTGGCAAGGCAATCAAATCACATTTAGCCAGCGGGTAAGGCACATCAAAGTATTCGTTATAGAATTCCAGCGCATCAACCGCTACTTTGAGCGCGAACTCGGTAAAGACCGCTTTCTCTGGAGTAGCGTAGGCCCTTACCAGCACGCCATCCTTGGTCTTGGCTTCGAGATATCCTAGCTCACCATAGACGAAAGCCAGTAGATAAGTAGACATCTTAGGCGTGGTTTCGAAAGTTGTTAGCTTGCAGGACTTCTCATTAATTTCATTTAAGATCGGAGTATTTGAAAGTACGACCGCGTCTTTTTCAGTTGTTAATGTTAAGTCAAAGGTTGCTTTAGCTTCTGGTTCGTCTATACACGGGAATACTTCACGCGCATGATGGCTCTCGAATTGTGTAGCGATCAACATTTGTTGGACATCATTTTTCATGAAGTAGCTAGGATAAATACCATTCATTTGTCTAGTAATAACTCCAGAAAATTCAAGTTCTATGGTGTATTCGCCAGGGTAAATCATTTCATCTGAATGCAATCTTACTTCATCAAAACTACGATGATGATTGATGCGAGATATCTCGATTGATTTAGGCGCTTTTTTATCGAGTTTAATGATTGTGGCTTTAGTTATCTTGAGATCTTTTTGATGGAAGGTTAGTCTTTGAGAAGGTCGACCAACTTTTTTGCCTTTGATGATAACCGATCCAGTGAAAGTCATCGACTTTATATTTGGATCTAAACTTAATCGATAGTTTTCGGGATGGAATTGCTCGAAGAGCCTAGTAACTTTTTTTGCCATATCATTTAAGTTTAGCATCTGAACTAAGTGATGTCATCTTAAAAGTTTGAATTTCGAATAACGAATTTCGAATAATGCAAATTCTAAATTCTAAATTAGAAATTCGTGTTCCGGTTGACTTTAGAGTTATCTTTAGCTATAGTTATTGATGTACTTCCGGCCAAATTGGTCGGATTTTTCAGTTTCTGGGGTACAGAAATTGACCCTGAGCATAGTCGAAGGGTTCGTATCAAAACTCACAATTTAGAAATAATTTAAGAAAGGGAACTCATGGATTTAGACATGAAACAACTGGCTGTCGCTATTAGAACGATTGCCGAAGAAAAGAATTTACCAGAAGATGCCGTCAAGGCTGTAGTTGAGCAGGCCCTAGCTGCTGCTTACCGCCGTGATTATGGCGACCGCGAACAAGAGATTCGTGTCAGCATGAACCTTAATACTGGTGATGTAGATGCCTACATTACAAAAGAAGTTGTCGAAACTGTTGAGCACGAAGCATTTGAAATCAGCCTCAAAGATGCTAGCGTTATGCGCAAGAACGTCAAGGTTGGTGAAACTATAGAAATTCACGAAAAGGCTAAAGAGTTCGGACGTGTGGCCGCTCAAACCGCTAAGCAGGTTATTCTGCAAAGACTTCGTGAAGCTGAACGCGAAATCATCATGAACGAATACGAAGATAAGATCGGAACTGTCATTAACGCTACTGTCGCTAAAGTTGAAGGCAATATTGTCCGTATTGACCTAGGCAAAGCTCAAGGCATTATGCCTCGTAGTGAGCAGATTCAGAATGAACGCTACTACCCAGGCCAACGCCTCAAGGTATTTCTTAAAGACGTAGAACGCGGATTCCGTGGTCCTCAGCTTGTCGTAAGCCGTGGCAATAAAGAATTTATGGAATGGCTATTCCGTGGTGAAGTTCCAGAAATGGAAAGTGGCGCTGTAGAGATCAAAGCTATCGCTCGCGAAGCCGGTGTCCGCAGTAAAATCGCTGTTGCCAGCAATGTTCAAGGTGTTGATCCAGTTGGCACATTCGTTGGAGGTCATGGTACTCGCGTCAATGCTGTCATGAGCGAAGTCGGCGAACAAGAGAAGATTGACATCATTGTTTGGAGCGACAAGTCCGCTGAATACATCACTAACGCTTTAAGCCCGACCAAAGTCAGCAAGGTTATTCTTGACGAAAAGACTAAAAAAGCCCGTGTACTAGTTCCAGAAGATCAGCTCAGCATCGCTATTGGTAAGGGCGGACAAAATGTTCGTCTAGCCAGCAAGCTCAGCGGCTACGAATTAGATATTGAAGCTGATAAATCTGCTGCTCCTGTAAGTGAAGGCATTGTCGAAACTACAGAATTGCCAAAAGTTCCTAAGCTTAAGAAGAAGAGTGAACTCGAAAACTCACTTCTAGAAGCTATCGAAGAACACGGCGAATAGTAAGAAACCATCTGTTGTTAAATAGTAATTTGGCACTCTTGACGTGAGAGTGCTAAATGCTATTATGGAAGTAGGTAACTGAACATACCAAATTGTCATTCCAGCGAAAGCTGGAAACTCCCTACAATTTAAGCACTTCGTATATTTCTAGGGAGATCCCAGCTTTCGCTGGGATGACAAGACTATATAAAAGGAAATACATATTCATGATGCCAAACAGTGCAGATTTTCAAGAATTTTTAAATCATCTTACCAATAACGCTCTTCAAAGTTTGAAGCACGCTGATGCTATTGCACGCAGTTTTGGTAGCGCCTACGTCGGTACCGAACATCTTATGCTTGGACTTTTAGCTCAAGACAGCAGCATGGCAGCAAAAGTCCTGGAAGGTACTGGTGTTACCCTTGATCGAGCTCGTACGGCTTTGAACCTTACTCCTAAAACTCTAGTTATCAACGTCGGCGCAAAAGGACTTAGCGAGACGGCTAAACTTACACTTAAGATGGCTTATGACGTATCGCAAGATTATAGTCAGGAATACTGCGGTACTGAGCATATTCTTTACAGTATTTTGTCTCAAAAAAATGCACGAGCAACTATTCTTTTAAGAGATATGGGAGTTGATGTCGATAGTTTGACCAATGAATTAGAACAATTCCTTAATCGTCAGCAATATGAAGAGAATGAAGTTGGCGGTGATACAAGGCGCCGAGGTGGTAAAAAGTCTAAGAAAACAGCCCTAGATTTTTATGGTACAGATCTTACTGCCGAAGCCAGAGCCGGTAAACTTGACCCAGTCGTCGGCCGCGATAATCAAATCCGCCGTCTTATAACTATTCTTAATCGACGTACCAAGAATAATCCTGTCTTAATCGGTGAACCTGGTGTTGGTAAGTCTG
>JAYVVJ010000017.1:0-2340 GCA_043787015.1 Candidatus Saccharimonadota bacterium
TATTTCACTCCCCTTCCGGGGTTCTTTTAACCTTTCCCTCACGGTACTTGTACACTATCGATCGTAAGATATATTTAGCCTTAGAGGGTGGACCCTCCAAATTCAATCAGGATTTCACGTGCCCCGACCTACTCAACACTGTAAATGATAAAGTTCGTAACTTTTAATATACCGGGCTATCACCGTCTTTGGCGCAGCTTTCCAACTGCTTCTACTCAAGCTACGAATTTCTTACTTTATACCAGCTGGTGTTAGCGCTGATCGCCTTATGCAGCAAACCGATAAATCGGACTGCTACAAAAGGTTATTTACAGGTTACAACCCCTCAAAAACATTCGTCTAACAACTTATCTGCCCTAAACACTTACTTCCGTACAATCCATTTGCGGGAACTGTATTTTCATAAATTATCAGGCAAAAGCTTTTAAAGTTTGGGCTCTTCCGCGTTCGCTCGCCACTACTGACGGAATCATTGGTTATTTTCTCTTCCTCGGGGTACTAAGATGTTTCAGTTCCCCCGCTTACCACGTCACCGCCCTATATATTCAGGCAGGCGTAACTAGACATAACTCTAGCTGAGTTTCCTCATTCGGACATCTCCGGATCAAAACATATTTGGCTGTTCCCCGGAGCTTTTCGCAGCTCATCGCGTCCTTCATCGGTATCTTACGTCAAGGCATTCTTTGTGTGCGCTTATGTAACTTTTTACGATAGATATGAGACGAATCTCATAACTATTTAATTTCGTGCAATTGACTAGTTATTGGTGTTCATCACAGAAGTATAAAGTTTGTAAAGCTACAAAGTTGAAAGTGCGAACACTTTATACTTTATGAACTTTTAAACTTTTAACTTGCAATTCTCCAATAGCCGTTTGTCTTACTTAAATGACAGATGTCGTATTACTACTTCATCTGTTTAAAATTGCTTATCTCTCTACAAATCATAAGTTGTTAAGCTGCAAAACTCTGGTACTTCTGATTCGCATAACAGATGTAAAAACACCCGTCTACTGAACCCTTTGGACATCGCAGTCCTCTATTGAAGCTTGAGTTTACATTTGAAGCTATTTGGCTAGTGGCTGCTGGCCTCTATCTAAACTCAAGCGACTCGAACAACTATATCAAAAATAACAGGGGCGGTCAATACCTAGGTGCTGTCAAACTTGCTACACTCCTTTAGGTATAAACGTCACAAAACGACACCATATACGTGGAAAACCCACCGTCATCCCAGCGGAGGCTGGGATCCAAACCTGGTAAAAGTTAGATTCTACTTTGTAATTTATCTGTGTACTATCTGACTATTCAACTATCGAACGATCAGACTATATCTTAAATATCCATTAACTTTAGCGCTTTTGATTTGCCTACTAGTTTTTGCAGTGCTACGCTTTTAAGTATTATGACTGGAAGCTCAATAACTCTTAACGACTTAGCCTCATCTATGGTTGATATGGCTGGTTCAATTTCTTCTCTAGCCAGTATGGTAGCAGACAGATTTGATAGTTTTGAACGTGAAGTTCGTAAGGAATTTGCCGAGGTACATGCCGAAATTGCTGGCATACATAAAGACATCTATGAGATTCGGAGAGATATTGGTGCAATTTGGGTAGAATTACACAAGATTAACGGCAGGCTGGATCATGTTGAGGGCGAAGTTCAAGGTTTGAGGGCAGACATATCTGAAATCTACGATGATATAAACAAAATATACGGTGAGATTGCTGATATCAACAAGCGGCTACCGGATGCAAACGACAAAGCCTACCCTAGCCTTCGTCAAGAAGTAGACGAGCTAGAAACTTGGGCCCGAGCCACCTCAGTAGTTACCGGCGTTCCCCTCCCTGAACAACTGAAATAGTTGGATAGTTCTATTGTAGGATAGTCTGCTTATAAATAATTTATAATTTGTATTGCAACTACTTGGTAAGGCTGAGCTTAACGCCGTTGTAGCCTAGATGCTTAAAGTCGTTGTCGAAAGATATGAGCGTGGCTTCCCATTGCTCTGCCAAGGCGGCGATCCAGATGTCATGCGATGAGAGCTGAACACCTTTGCTTCGCGCAAACACAGCAATATTCACAAAGTAATCTGTAGTGGCATTATCTGGAAGTAAAACACGGACCTTCTTGTTGGCAACAAATCTGCTTAATAGCCTTTCATTTTCAGCTTGTTTAGAACCTAGTCTAAAACCATATCGTAGCTCTGCAACGACGATGTTGGGGATATAAATTTCACTAGCAGCTCTGAGTAAGGCGGCGGTTTGTTTATGCCCCCTCAATAATTCACTATAAGCGGTAGTATCGAAAAGATATTTCATATTCTCGATTTTAATTTGTC
>JAYVVJ010000018.1:0-5549 GCA_043787015.1 Candidatus Saccharimonadota bacterium
GCTTCTAACTTCGGATTTGAACCACTGCTAAGGCTTAGCAGGGGCGAAAAGAGGGGCAGTGAACGCGCACGGGCCCAAATCCTGGCTAATAGCTTTGAAGCCGTCATCGGGGCTCTATACATCGATCAGGGCTATGAAGCCGCCAAGGTATTCATCAGCGAAAGCGTTATTAGTACATTTGAGCAGATATTGGACAGTGGTTCATGGATGGATCCTAAGTCATATTTGCAAGAATTAGCTCAGAGCCAAGAGTCATCTACTCCTGTTTACAAAGTTATAAGCGAAGTCGGACCTGACCACGATAAAGTCTTCAAAGTCGGTGTTTATGTAAATGGCAAATTACGTGGTCAAGGTGAAGGCCCAAGCAAACAAGCCGGCCAACAAAAAGCCGCCGAAGCCGCACTCGATCATTTCAAAAAGCACGCCGACTAAATTATAGATTGACAACAGGGGACGTTATCTGTAAAATAATCAAGTATTGTTTCATTAATGTTAAGTTCAGGGAAGAGAGTAAATCGTAGATGTTAGCTATTCGTATGCAACGCACAGGCCGCAAAGGACACGCAATGTTTCGCGTGATTGTTCAAGATTCTCGCCTGACTCCTACTAGCGGTAAGATTGTTGCTACCCTTGGTAATTACGATCCACACGCTCAAGTTTTCACTCTAGATAAAGATAAGGCTGCATTCTACCTAGAACACGGTGCACAGCCATCTGATCGTATTGCACGCCTACTCAAAAACGAAGGCGTTAAATTGCCTAGTTGGGTAGTTGTTAGCGCTGATAAAGTTCGTGATATCCGTAATCCAGAAAAGCGGCGCAGCACCAAGGCTCCAGAGCCAGTTGTAGAAGCACCTGTAGTAGAAGAAGTTGCTGAACCAGTTGTTGAAGAAGTTGCAGTCGAAGCTCCAGCAGTCGAAGAGGCTGCTGAAGTTGTAGCTGAAGCTCCAGTTGAAGTTGCCGCAGAAGTTACTCCAGAAGTAGAAGTTGAAGCAGTAGCCGAAACCCCAGTCGAAGAAGTCGCTGAAGTTGCCGAAGAAGTAGTAGCTGAAGAAGTTGCTCCTGAAGCTAAAGCCTAACTACTAGCTACTATCCCCTAATCCCTAACCCTTTGCTATAATTAATCGCATACCAATAATTCCTAAGGAGACCAATCATGAGCGATATTGACCAACAATTTATTGAATACGTAGTTAAATCTTTAGTCGGCAAGCCTGACGCTGTACATATTGATCGCCGCGTTGATGACAAAGGTGTTCTACTTGAACTTACAGTCGATCCTGAAGATCTAGGCCGAGTTATCGGTAAGCGCGGTGCTACTGCTCAGAGCCTACGAACACTACTTCGTGCGCTTGGAACTAAGAATTCAGCACGTTACAACTTAAAGATTATTGATAATGGTGTCGGCCGTGAAGAACGCGAAGCGAATCACGAAGCCCAAGCTCCTCGTAGCGAAGAATCACACGAACCAGTTTCTGGAACTTCTATTGTAGAAGATATCGCCGCTGAACTTTCTAACGACAAGCCTGAAGTTCAAGCTCCTGTCGTAGCAGCTGCACCAGAAGCTGTCGAGCATAAAGTAGCCGTAGAAGAAACTTCTGACCGCCTTGCAGCCGCCCGCCGCGAACTTGCTGAACTTGACGACCTAGACGTCTAAAAGTATATTAGAACTTAGTCGCTTAATAGCGAATCAAAAACTAAAACAAAAAGCTATGCGAGACAATGAAAATTGTGAGCTTTATGTGTCATAATAACCCCTTTTCTAAGGGGTTATTATGTTTTTAAGGTAGAATATAGATATGAAGATACAGGTTATTACGCTATTTCCAGAAATGTTTCCAGGTGTGCTTAAGTCGAGCATGCTTTGGAAAGCCGAAAACAAAGGCATCGTAACTTATGAATTTATCAATCTGCGCGATTTTGGTAGTGGCCCTAGGCAACAAGTAGACGATACTCCGTATGGCGGTGGCGACGGGATGCTACTGAAGGCAGACCCATTGGTTGCAGCTATCGAAAAAGCCAAGCAAAATGATCCTGAAGCCAGAGTATTCTTGCCAACGCCGCGCGGTAAAATCTATAAACAATCTGACGCGAAGCGCTTAGCGGCCGATAAACGTGGTTTAATTATAGTCTGTCCGCGCTATGAAGGTTATGACGAGAGAATCATGGATTGGGTAGATGAGAGCTTTTGCATCGGTAATTATGTTTTGACCGGCGGTGAATTGCCAGCCATGATACTTATCGATTCAGTTGTTAGATTGCTACCTGGAGTGCTTGGTGGCGAGAACTCAACTGAAATTGAATCATTCCAACAGGACGATCAGAATATTGAATTTCCACAGTACACACGCCCAGACGATTTCCGTGGACTAAAAGTTCCAGATGTTTTGCTAAGTGGTAATCATGCCGAGATTGAAGCTTGGCGGGTTGCTAACAGCAAACACCAAGATTAGTTTATAATTGGAAGATAACTAGGAGGGTACATGCGACTATCATTCATCAAACCAGTTTACGCTCATTGTGATTTACCTTGTGGTGTCTACGATCCAGCTCAAGCTAAAGTAGAAGCACTTAGCGTTAAGGCAGTTATGGACAAGTACGAAGGTCTAGACGAGCAGGGTAAACTGCGGGCCGTAATCATCAAAGAAGAGAGATCCGAATTAGTTAAGCATCACCTAATGGTTCTATGGGCTGATTATTTCAAACCAGAACATTTAGAAAAATTTCCAGAACTTCACGATATGTTTTGGAAAGCGATTAAGCAAGCTAGCGAATGCAAGCGTCACCTAGATCCAGCCGAGGGCCAAAAACTTATCGACCAAATCGATAAGATTGCCGCAGTATTTTGGGAAACCAAGAAATAGTCATGAACGCCAATAAACCGTTGTTCATTAGACGGGTGGTAGGCAACAGCATGAGCCCTATGCTCCTGGCTGATAAATTAATATTGGCTTCCTCGATGTTTAGGTATGTCCAACCTGGGCAAGTAGTGATTGTCGAGCACGGCGGCAAGCAGAAAGTTAAACGAATCGAGCGCATTGAAAACGATAAGATTTTCGTGATTGGAGACAACTTAGAAGCGAGTACTGACAGTCGGCATTTCGGTTGGCTAGAGCCACATCAAATTGTAGCCATAATCGTTTGGCCTAGACTCAGGAAATAGTGCGTACAAGCCATCTTTCTGTATAATATAGATATGGATTTAAAACTCAATCACAAGGTTAGCATTGTCGCTGCCGACTCTACAGCAATTATTACCAAGAAAAATGGTTCAGTTGATTTACTCTTCTTGCAATTCACCAGCGAAGGTATGAATCCGACAGCTGATGTAGTGGCCGGCGTTAGGCTAAATAGTATTGAAGAGCTTGAAGATCTAAAGAAGACAATCACCGAGTCTATTCAAAAACACAAAACTGCCGAAAAATAGACTAATGAATATTTCAGACAATTTCGATTTTTATTCGACCAAAAATTATTTTAGACACCTTGCTGATAGCGTATCTAAAACCGTTAAAGGCGACCGAGTTATTTTGACGGCTATGACTTTCGATCCTAGCGATAAGCTAATTGCAGTTTTGATGGAGCAAATGAACTTAGCAGCAAAGCGTGGAGTAAATGTAACTATCATCATCGATAGTTACACTTTCATAAGTAATGGCTTCAGCAAGATTGTACCTTTCGTATTTAGTACTAAGCAAAACCACATGAACTCTCCAATCATTAAGTCCTTAGAACAACTAAAAGCCAATGGCGGTAGTTACACTGTTCTGAATAAGCCAAAGAATCCTTTTAGTTTGATATATTCTGGGAGATTTCATGCCAAGCTAGCCGTAATCAATAATCGAGTATATGTTGGTGGCTGTAATCTTCGTGATACTTTTCGCACTGATATGATGATCGGCTGGGAAGACGAATCAACCGCAAATAAATTAACTGATATTTGCAATAAAATAATAATGCCGAACTATAGACAGGCAGCATTCAATGGCCAGGACCTTAAGATTGAATTATCCAAGACTTCTAGCTTAATTTTCGATGCCGGTATTAAAGGTCAGTCTACTATCATGGCCAAGGCCTTCGAAATTATAGATGAAGCCGAGCAGTCAATATATTTTGCCTGCCAGTACTACCCGAATAGTCTCACTACAAAACATCTTATAAGAGCTGCCAAACGCGGCGTTAAGGTAACGATTTTGTTTAATCACCCGTCGCACCATAGCTTTCCAAATAGTTTAATCCATAGATTAGTTATGCAAAAACAAAGCTGGTTGTCTCCAACTAACTTAAATCTTATTAAACTTCCAAAAACTGAACATTACATGCACGCCAAACTAATTGCTAGCGAAAAGTCAGCCATCCTAGGAAGTCATAACTATATTGTGGCTGGTGTAAACTTCGGGACTACTGAGATCGCGGTTTATAATAACAGTCCAAAATTTTCTAAAGCTGCTATTGAAACTGTGACCAGTCAAATAGCTAGCGTCTAAGATTAATAACGAATCTAGTTCCAATGCGAGGGCTACTGATGACTTTGATACTGCCGCTATAGTCTTCTTCGACCACACGCTTAACCATTGTTAAACCAATTCCTGTACCTCGTTCTCCATTGGCTTTCGTAGTATAGAATGGTTTGAATAGCCAAGGCAGAGCTTCGGGTGCGATGCCGATGCCCCAATCAATAACTGATATTTTGATGTATTTAGCTGAAGCTGTAATTCGAATGTATATCTTCTTTTGACCGGCATCCAGGGTTATTCCTTCGTAGGCATCTATGGAATTCGAGATAAGGTTGGCTAGTAGTTGGTTAAATTTTACCGGATCACCAGTTAAACGATAACTACCATCTTCTTCATAAATAATTTTGACGTGCTTCTGGCTGGCCATCGGCTCCATTATTAGCAGTAGTCGGTTGTATTCGGTATGTAGGCTAAAATTTTCTATTCGACTATGCGATTTCAGTTGTAATCTTGTTGCGTTGAGATAACGCTCTACTTGATGGAGGTTTTTTCTAGCTTTAGCAATATTCTTCGGTTCATGGCCGTCTAATAGGTCAAGATTAATCGAAGCCGCAGTCAGCGGAGACGCCACCTCGTGCATGAGATTGGCACAGATTCTACCGAATTCTGCGAAGCGTTCTAGTTCTATGTTCCTCAGAATCTGAGATTCCAATAGGTCACGAGTTCTTTGGGCTAAAAGAAGCTCCAATCGATGCCTCTGCCTTATCCCATCTATAAACGTAAGATATATGGCATGGCTTGAGGATAATGCTTTAATCTTATTGATAGAACCATATACGAATATTCGTAACTTCGAAGTATTAATTATTCGGAAATTTAGAGGACTCGAAAAGGAGGTGGGGAATCGGCTGGAGGTGATTGTCAGCCGATTCATCTTATTCCGCTCTGCCTAACAGAGCGTCTTTCGGCTTAACACTTATCTTATAACCAAGTCCATGAACAGTTTTGATGACCGGGTAGTCAAATGGGCGATCGATTTTGTCCCTAAGGTACTTGATATGTACATCTACAGTATTTCGCCATGGCTCATCG
>JAYVVJ010000019.1:0-2302 GCA_043787015.1 Candidatus Saccharimonadota bacterium
ACAATGGCCGGTTATTTAATTTGATACCGGGATGAATGCTACTAGAACCTCAGGACGCAGTCGTTAAGAAGGTTCGGTGTAGCGTAGCCAAGCGCAGAAACTAGATTCGAGCATGGCTGAGCGGAAAAGGACGAAGTCCGCCATCCTCCAATATCTATAACAGATTGAGCCCACCCCCAATTTCTGCTACAATCTTACGGTGTAATCACGCCGCGATAGCTCAGTTGGTAGAGCGCATCCATGGTAAGGATGAGGTCTCGGGTTCAAATCCCGATCGTGGCTCCATATTCAGCTTATCCATTTACAATCTGTTCTACATCTGTTAATATAAGAGTAACTAATTCAATAAGGTATTAATTCTATGGCAAAAAACGGCAAACGTAAGATTATCGGTCTCATCAGCGAAGAAAGCGTTGAACGTATTTATTACACTACCAAAAATACAATGAATACTCCCGAGAAATTGTCTTTCAAGAAGTACAGTCCTAAGCTTCGTCGCAAAGTCGTCTTTACTGAAACTAAGAAGTCACTAGGCCGTAACGAAGTTAAGCCTAAGAAATAATTATTAATCTATACGAGTCCTGGGCGACTTAGTCGTAACAGACTAGGGCGTTTTGCTTAGATCAAGTAGTGTATTTACAACTTCAGCGTGACTCCACACTAGAGGGGTCACGCCTAGTGATTCACCGGTTTCTGGATCAAATTGCTCGCTAAGTACACCGCTAGGAAGTTGACGAGCTAATGCCCAGTCTAATAACGGACGGGCTTTATCTATAGCTCCGATACTGGCGTAGTACTGAGCAAGCCAAAGAGTACATACTATCCAAGGATTGCCTTTGTACTTCTTCTTACTTAAGAAGTAATCATCATTTTCATATCGTAATACACCGCCACTAGGAGAAGAATTTAGCAATCTTTCTTCAACGTCCTTAGCTGTACTAAGTAATCGTTCATCATTAAATGGCAACCCAGCGAACATATACGGCCCATAAAGGCTTGAAATATCTAGAGTAGTGTCGTATTTGAGCTGACCGTCTTCCTGTAGTAGGAAACCTTTTACGAAATGTCCGTCCATATATAGCTTATCAAGGTTGCTTCGAATGCCATCGGCAGCTTGCTTCCACTTAACTGAATCAGCTGTTGAATCAACGATTGCAGCCAATTTAGAGGCTGTTTCAAGTCCGGCGATAACAGTACATACCGTGTAGGTAGAAGTAAGGAATTTTTCTTCCCATAGGTCATAGCTTGCATGTGGTAAACCTGTTTCTTTATCTATGAAATTAGTCATAAAATTTGCACATGGCGCGATAAAGCTGTTAAAGATGTTATGGACGAAAGTTTTGTCTTGACTGGCATCAAAATATTCACCAATCATGAATATGGCACCGGCTGTTTCATCTTCTTGGATTGCTAATTCTTTGCGCTTACCGTGCACTAATGGATGCCAAGTGCTACCAATTGCGCGATCCGGCTGATATTTATGCATAAGATAGCCATCTTTGTGCATCGTGTCTCTGGCAAAATCAAAGAACTGCTTAGCTTCATTAAACATTCCTAGGCGTATAAAAGGCCATAAAGCATAGGCAGCATCACGTGGCCAGCAATAACAGTAATAATCCTTACCGTAGTTAAATATGCTAGAATCGCCACTAGCTAGTACTGAACCTCGGACATCACAGTGAGCTTTTATAATAAGTAAGCTATGCTTTAGTGCGTGATTTTCAAGTTGCGGTAAATCAGAATCACCACTGTTAATCCATTGATTCCAATGCTCTGTTGTAGTTTTAAGTCGTTCTTCAATAGAATGCTGTTTGAATATGTTGTGAACAATCTGTATATCGGTCTGGCTACTACCGGCAACAATCCAATAGTCTATCGCCATTGAAGATTTGGCAGCTAAATTTCGCTTAAACCGTATAACGCTATCTACGCTCCCATGTTCTACCGCATTAAAAGATAATTCGCCATCTTCAGCGTCAACAAAGGTGCCTTTTCTTTCCCCGATGTCATAACTGCCGACTGCATATTGATCAAAATCTCCATCATCAACAAATTTACCGGCAATCAAAAGACAGTAACGGCCCTTGTAGTCGAGTATATAGTTATCGTCAGGGACATACATGGCCGTATCAGCTCGTCCTTCATTAGATAATTGAAATACTTGGTGCATAAATAGCCGTACATCATGTGCTTTGTCGGTTAAATTAGTAACTTCAATACGTCTGATCAAAGCGTTATAATCAGAATCAATAAAATCACGGAAGTGCAGGCGAATGCCTAATTTCTTAGATTCAAGTGTGAT
>JAYVVJ010000020.1:0-2296 GCA_043787015.1 Candidatus Saccharimonadota bacterium
TTACTCCGCCGTAAAAATAATTCTAATGTTAAAAGAACCAGCAGTTGAATTGGTTGCAAACTTAACGTGTATACCTTGGTTCTGCCTAATTGTTAAAGCCTTACCATTTGGCGTTTGTTTCCAAAAGGGCTCCGACTGCTGAATGGCATGGTCCAAGGATTCGACATCTGTAGTTCCTGGACCCCACTCGTCTGTAGACCATTTTCCTGACCTTAATAAAGAAGTTTCTGTTGCTACAGTTGAACCAGTTGCGCTTGTTATTCCAGCAGGAATGGAATCAGCACTGTCAAAAGATTCTGGTAAAATATTTGTTCCGCCAGTATAGGAAACAATTCTTCTCACCTCAATTAAACCGACAACACCAGTTACGGGAGCAGTTTGATCGTTAATAACCCAAATTTCTCTAATTCTAACAATACTCGTTCCGGTGTTTTGAATTGCTAACATGGATTTATTGCTTCCAATAATCACGTCTGCGCCAACAACAGAAAATGTGGCGAGCTCAACAGTGACTGGTCTAACAACAATCCCAAAATCAGCTCCACCCGCCGCTGTGTTTTTAACAGCAGCATTATTTGTGCCGTCTGTAATCCTAGATCTTTGTGTGCCGTCTGAAAAAGCAGTAAAAATAGAAGTAAGTCGCTGCGCTATACGCTGGAGCCTACCATTCAAACCGCTAGACGCGGTGTCTGTCGCAGGAGCGATTTCCGTAACAGCACCATACAATGTAGACTGCGCAGTTTGTGTAGTTTCTAAAGACAATGCTGACGTGTTTAAATTAGTTCCTGCATTAGCCGTTACCGTCTGCCCTGCAGATATATTTACTGTCCCAATAACTTTTGTTGTTTCAGCAACGAGGGTCGTATTGGTTGAAACGGTTCCGCTTATAGGAACGACTGAAGCTCGTAACTGAGTGTCCGTTAAAGGACCGCTAACTGCAACGGAACCTGTAATAGTTGTTGAGGCAAGTGAAACCGGTACAACAGACGCTCTAAGCTGAGTGTCGGTCAAAGCCCCGGTTATAGTTAAAGGGCTTGTTAGTTTAGAATCAATACTGCTAAGTGTAGTATTAGCTGCGGATTGATTAGCAGATGTGGCGGCTCCTGTTGGAAGCGGTAGGCTAGAGGCCGAAATAGGTTGAGTGGTTGTACTCCCATCAACTTTAAGAGCGTTTGTTTGATTTATAGCAGTATCAGCTTTAATAACTACAGTATTAGTTATTGAACCAACCGTAGTAACAGCAGCTAATGTTGAAGCGGGTTTCAATAATGAGTTTACCGAAGTATCTAAGGCTAATCCGTTTGTTGTACCTATATTAGAAGTTACAGTTCCGTTTACAGGTACAGAAGAAGCTCTTAACTGAGTGTCGGTTAAAGGTCCGGTAACGGTGATTGAAGAATTTGTTACGTTAACATTCTGAGTAGCAGGAAAGTTTCCTACGTTAACGGTTCCATCAACTGTTATGGAATTACCGCCGTCTTGAATATTTACTGCAGAAGCTCCAGCACCGTTTTGAACAGTAATAGATTCTAAAGCAGACAGTGTAGTAGCACCAAGTTCTACCGTACCGCTAACAGGTTGAGTAGCTGGGAAGTTGGTTACTGATACTGAAGAACCTGACGCATCGACCTTATCAGCAGCAAAAGTTAAATCTCTTATATCTAAGTTTATAGATTGTACTATTAACGGTGAAGTTAATTTTGAATCAATACTAGAAAGAGAACTATTTGTTGTAGTTTGGTTAGCACTTGTTGCCGCACCCGTTGGTAAAGCAGAAGAAGTTACTGTTACGTTTTGATTTGACGGAAAATTATCAATAGAAACATTTTCTAAAGCAGTTAATGTACTAGCAGATAAGTCTATTGCTCCAGAAACTGTAGCTGTAATATTCTCAAGAGCAGCAAGAGAAATTGCGCCTAGCTCAACAGTGCCATCGACAGTTAAACTGCCGCCGTTGTCACTCACTGGTTGTAGAGTAGGGAAATTTAAAACAGAAACAGAAGATCCCGAAGCATCTATTTTATCAGTAGCAAATACTAAGTCTCTAACATCCAAATTTATGGATTGAATTGTTAAAGGTGAGGTAAGCTTACTGTCAATTGATGATAAACTTACGTTAGTTGTTACTTGATTAACGGAAGTTGCTGCCCCGTTTAAATTCCCTAAATTAGCAGTAACCGTACCACTAACTGATAGAGGATTCCCTACATCATTAGTTACTTCAACTTCGTTAGATACAACCGCATTTATTGAATTATTAATAAAATTAACATCTAAAGCTACTTTACCACCACCA
>JAYVVJ010000021.1:0-2294 GCA_043787015.1 Candidatus Saccharimonadota bacterium
CTGATTTTATGGGAGAAAAGCCTGAAATCCGGCATGAATTAAATGAAGGCAATGAGGTACTTATTAATGTTGATATCTTAAGATTTTTTCAGAAAGCAATTGCTAACGCCAGAAGTCAGTCAGACTTTTAAATTAGTACGGCTTTGATGCGGCGGATGCCGGCGGAACTGGATTCTTCTTTGGTAATTTTGAAGTGTTTGCCGCCTTCAGATAATTGAGCAGTGTGATCAACGTGTGGGCCACCGCAAATTTCGAAACTAAATGGTGCTTCGGCGCCGTCGGCAATCATTTTATAAACTTTTACGGTGTCTCCGTAACGATCGCCGAATTGGCCTAGTGCACCCTTCTCTTCTACGGCAACCTTGGTTGGGTATTCTTCGAATGAAACTTTTAAGTCTGTATCGATTTGTTCATTAACGATGGTTTCAACTTGTTTGATCTGCTCATCAGACATTTTTTCTGGATGGCTGAAATCGAACCTGAGTCGCTCTTCAGTAATGTTTGAACCGCGCTGTACAACATGATCACCAAGGACATTTCGAAGTGCTTGATACATTAGATGAGTGGCAGTGTGATATTTCTTATGCTGTTCAGTTTGCCCACCAAGACCGCCTTTGAACACACCCTTGCTGGCAGTTTGTGAACGTTCACGTTGTTCTTGCATCTTGGCATCAAATTGTTCTCGCCAATTCGGATTAAGATCAACATTCTGCTTTAAAGCTTCCTCAACACTTAGTTCAACTGGAAAACCATAGGTATCATAAAGCACAAACAATGCTTCGCCATTTGTCATCTCGAGCTTGTCGAGAGATCCGTTAGAGCTCTTAATAGATTCCTCCGCTCCGGTCGGGATGACATCGACTGCGAACAGCTTTTCGAATTCTTTAAGTCCACGGCGAAGGGTACTGCGGAAGACTTTTTCTTCTTTGGCTAAAATTTCAATAACTTTGTCGCGATTTGCGGCAACTTCTGGGAAATCATCGTGATATAGGTCGGCGATAACTGGTACGATCTGCTCTAAGAAATTCTGTTCAATACCGAGGTCAAAAGCATGACGAATAGCACGGCGAAGTAAACGGCGCATTACATAGCCCTGTTCTTTATTGCTAGGAATTATGCCGTCGACAGCTAGGAAAGTGGCAGCGCGCAAATGATCAGCGATAACTCGCATGCTTTCAGTGTGGCTGTCATAAGATTTACCAGAAATTTCTTCCAGCTTGGAAATAATTGGTTGCAATATCGAGATTTTGAAAATATCTGGAGAATTGATTTTGGCGGCAGCTATTCTTTCTAGACCAGCTCCAAAATCAACATTCTGTTTTGGAAGTTTTTCGAAACCATCCGCGGTCTTCATATATTCCATGAAGACGTTATTGCCGATTTCCATGAAACGGCCACAATCACAGTTCGGATGACAGAATTCACCATACTTTGTGTCATGTTCTATGAAATCAAATAGATAGAAAACTTCGCTGTCCGGGCCGCCCGGCTCACCAGCCGGCATTTGATCGATTTTACCGGCTCGGCACCACCAGTTCTTACTAGCATCATAATAGATAATTCGTCCGTTTTGAGTACCAAGTCGTCCACCATCAGCTTCTGAACCGAGTTCAACATCTTTATTATCTAGATTCTTGTCTGCAAATAATTTTTTCCAGATCTCAGCAGATTCAGTGTCTTTCGGAATGTTGTTAGCTACGTCACCAATGAAGCATGTGACATACAATTTACTAGCTTCAAGGCCAACAACTTCTGTTAAGAATTCAAAAAACCAAGGTAATTGTTGCTGTTTAAAATAATCGCCAAGACTCCAGTTACCGAGCATTTCAAAGAAAGTCGTATGACGATTGTCGCCAACTTCATCAATATCTTGGGCTCTTAAACAGGTTTGGCTATCGACTAAACGATTACCTAGTGGGTGGCTTTCTCCAAGCAGAAATGGCACAAGTGGTTGCATACCTGAACCGGTGAAAAGAGTCGTAGGATCATTCTGCGGCACTAGAAGTGCTCGAGTAATAACCTGATGTTCTCGGTTCTTATAAAAATCAATAAATTGTCGACGTATTTCTTGAGCGTTCATTACGATAATTATAACAGAGAAACCCCCCTGTCATCCTCTGTCACTTGTCATTCCAGCGAAAGCTGGAATCTCCCTTCAAATTAAAGTAATGCCTAAATTGTTAGGAAATCCCAGCTTTCGCTGGGATGACATACAAAGGCTGGGATGACGGTGGAGTTAAACGACTATGCCGCCGCCTAAGCAATGGTCGCCATCATAAATTACAGCTGATTGA
>JAYVVJ010000022.1:0-5424 GCA_043787015.1 Candidatus Saccharimonadota bacterium
GGTATAGACAATTGGTATTTCGCGAATAGCTTCAAATCGCGGATTATTGCTATTTTCATCAATAAAAAATGTAATTCTAGTTGTTTTTGTTGGAGTAAAAGCCATATCTTCACATTCTTCAACATCAATATTAATTTCTCTGACACTACCATTACCCAGACCGCTGTCATCGGTAATTTCTGTAACTTCATCGGTCCTGGAATCTACGATTGAACCCTGTGGAAACATAGATATCGGCATTTCTTTTTGCATATTCTCATAAATTGATAAATCCACTTCAAAGTCTTTAATTCCTACACCATCTTCGCGTTCCTCTGTACGTAAGAACAAAAGTGGACCGATTGCAGTACGATTAACATTCTTTGCAGTCCAGCGTTTACTAAATTGCAGAATGCTTTGTATCTCTTTCCATTCGGCTCTTTGACGAGTTGTAGGGATATTGATATCGAGATCAGTCAGAAGTTCATAGAAGAGCTCTTCCTTAACTAGTCTAGTATTATCAAATTTTTTGAAAACGTTGCCATCAGGTCTGATTAAAACCGGCAAATACATATTGCCTTCGCCCTGAGAGTTTTCTCGTGGATGTTTAATCTGAGTTCTAAAAAAAGACATTGCATATTTATTGTCTAAGTTAATTTGAAGAGCTTTCGGGAAGAAAAGCATATCACCTTTGTTGTATTCGAGCTGTAAATCAATATTTTCAATCTTATCAGCAGGTGTTTTTAAGTCGTCAAAAGCTTCAAGTATCTCTACTGGTAGATCTTTTAAATGGGTAGGTACATCATGTATTTTTATATCTACTTTACCCAAAGCCAATACATCTTTAGCGTAATTAATAACTGCTTCAGAAGTAGCGGATAGCTCGTTCCAGACAGGAGAACTCCGCATCTCAAACTTTTCATTCATAAAACATATTATAACAATAAACTAATAAATTGTAAATACCATCGTATCTGTAAGTGTGTAGCTGCCGAATATCTGGGTTAAAGCTTAAGGTAATTGATAACAGATAAGAAAACATCATATTAGGTAGCCGTTTATGTTAGAATAGTGTATATGCTTGAATCTATTAAAAGCGTTGGATCTAAAGTCACGCGTCGCGCTCTCGACGGCGCCAGCAAAGCTACAGCAGCAGTTAAAGCCAAAAGCGCTAAAAAGTCCGACCAGTATCTGGTGGCGCTCGATATTGGAACCGAATTTGTCAAGGCTTTGATTGGTAAGGTCGGCGAGAATGGCCAGATCGAAGTCATCGGTGTCGGCCGAGCGCATCAAGGATTAGCCGACATGCAAGCTGGCGCCATATCAGATATCGCCAGTGTTGTTCAGAACTGTGACATTGCACTTAATGAAGCAGAAGCTCAGGCCAATGTCAGTGTTCGTACTGCAGTCATCGGCATCGCAGGAGAACTAGTTAAAGGCACCACTACCACTGTTCGAGTTGTCAGAAAACAATCAACAAATCCAATCGACACCGTCGAAATGGAAAAAATTATCAATTTAGTCCAGAACCGTGCTCAAGTTAAAGCCAAAGAACAGCTGGCATGGGAACTTGGCGGCAAAGAAGTGGATGTTAGATTAGTCAACAGCGCTCTTGTCAGTATTGAAATAGACGGCTATCCAGTTACAAATCCTATAGGTTTTCAGGGTAAGGATGTTGTCGTACAGCTTTATACAGCCTTCGCTCCTATGATCCATATCGGAGCACTCGAAAAGACCGCTCAAGAACTCGACTTAGACCTGCTAGCAGTGGCTGCAGAGCCATTCGCTGTGGCTAGAGCCGTGATTGGTAACAATACCAACCAGAACCTCAGTGCCATCCTGATGGATGTCGGAGGAGGTACGACTGATATTGCTGTAGTTAATGAAGGCGGCGTACAAGGTACAAAGATGTTTGGTATTGGTGGCAGGGCATACACGCGAGCCGTAGAACGCGACCTTGGAGTTGATTTCGAGGAAGCTGAAGAATTGAAAATCGGACTAAGTACCAATAAAGCTCCAACCCAGAAGCGTCCAGCTATTGAAGCCGCACTTGGTAAGACAGCCGATGTTTGGATGGGCGGAATCGAACTGGCTTTGGCTGAATTTAATAAGCTCGACCATTTGCCGCATCGTATTTTTCTCTGTGGCGGCGGTTCCTCATTAGATTTATTAGTTGACCGAATGGAACAAACTGAGTGGTACCGCAATCTGCCGTTTACTCGTAAGCCAAGTATTCACCACATTCGCCCTGACCAAGTTGCCGGCATCAAAGATACGACTGGCAATGTGACAGATCACACATTCATTACAGCTATGGGCTTATTGCGCGTAGGTATGGACACGATGCAATTTAGTAATAATTCCACCAGTATTCGCGATAAAATTGATAAGATGTTAAGAGTATGAGAATACAAAGAACGACGAATATGGAACGACGAACGACGAATAGTCGTAATTCTTCACCGTTCACCGTTCATCGTTCCTTATTCTCTTGCTGGAGACTCTCATAATGCCAATACCTACCAAAGATACAATTTATATCGACATCGACGACGAAATCACCGGCATTATTAACAAAATGCAAAATAGTGATTCGAGCGTTGTATCTTTAGTTTTACCTAAACGCGCTTCTGTACTACAAAGCATTGTTAATATGCGTCTACTTAAGCGGGCCGCTGACGAGAATAAGAAGAGCGTCGTATTAATAACTTCCGAAGCCGGCCTATTACCTTTAGCAGGTGCTGCCGGAGTCAAGGTAGCCAAAACTCTTGATAGTTCTCCAATAGTTCCATCAGCTCCAGACAGTGATGATAAAGAAGAAACTATCGATGAAGATTCTACAGAGGTCCGTGATACCGAAATCACCGCTGCGACTGCGGGTGCAATAGCTGTCGGCGCATTAGCCGGTTTGCCGCCTAAGGATGAAGTTGAAACACTTGAATTAGATGATGACGATGATGTTGCAACCGATTCCAGCGATGGTACAGGCCACGTTGATCTTAAGCCAGTAGTTGTTAAGAAAAATGCAAAACTCAAAGTACCAAATTTCAACAAGTTCCGCTTGTCACTTTTCGTAATTGGTACATTTTTCGTTCTGCTAATCGGTGGATTTATATACGCCAATAATGTATTGCCAAAAGCTGTAATTACGATTAAAACTGATGCCGTATCTATCAATGCCAGTATCAATACCACACTTTCCAGCACAGCAACCAAAGTTGATCTTGAAACTAGCACGATACCTTCTAAAATAGTTTCTGAACCAAAAACCTACACTCAACAAGCCACATCTTCTGGTAAGAAAAATTTAAGCACCGACAGAGCGACAGGAAAGGTTAAATTAATAAACTGTTCTGCTGGACTCCCAGTTACCGTTAGAGCAGGCACGGGCGTAAGCGCTAAGGGCTACACCTATACCTTAAAGACTGATGCAGTAATGCCGGTTGGTTCAGCTTTGTGTACGGATATCCCCGGGTCAACTTCTGTGGTCGTTGATGTGTCTGCGCTAAATGTGGGCACTGAGTACAACTCATCCGTAAATAGCGTTAATTCAGGTACGACAATGGCAACTGCAGGTTATTCGTCATCATCTTTGAAGAGTACAACAACAACTTCTATGACTGGCGGCACAGATAATATCGTCACAGTATTGAGTCAATCAGATGTTGACGGAGCCACCGCCAAAATAGTCACTGACAACCCTACTGTTAAAACTGATTTAGCAACAATGTTAACTAAGGCTGGATATGTGCCAATCGTATCTACATTAAATGCTAGCGCTCCGGTAGTTACATCAACTGCAAATGTTGGTGATCAAGTGGCTAATGTTACGGTTACTAATGTAATTACTTACACAATGTATGGTGCTAAGGAAGCAGATTTGAAAGCACTAGTAGATAATAATATTTCATCTCAAATCGATACAGCCAAGCAAAGTATATTATCTGAAGGACTAAGTGCAGCAACTTATACGTTTCAGAATAGGACAGATACAGTCGCACAGGTGACATTGGAAACATCCGCCACAGTCGGGCCACAACTTAATGCTACTTTAATTCACAAACAGGTTTTGGGTAAGAAAGTCGGCGATGTTAAAAGCCTACTTGCTGGCAGTCCTGGAGTAACAAGCGTAGACATTAAACTAAGTCCATTCTGGGTTACAAGCGTACCTAAAGGTTCTAGTAAAGTTACAATAGTCATAGCAAAACCTACCAATACAATTACTAATACCAATGCAGTCACAAACCCCTAGATCTATCATTGCCTTGGACGTCGGCAGCGTACGTGTCGGCGTAGCGGTGGCTTCATTGATTGCGCGTTTGCCTCGGCCTCTGACTACTCTTGATCGAGAACGAGATTTCTTCATTGAACTTCAGAATTTGATATCAGTCGAAGAGGCTGGCGCGCTGGTTGTTGGATTTCCGCGCGGCTTGCAAGGTCAATCAACTGCTCAGACTGAAGCTATTCAAGATTTTGTAAAAGAACTGAAGGAACATGTTTCATTGCCCATAGTTTATCAAGATGAGGCTCTAACTTCCAAAAAGGCTGAAGCTGAACTTGAAGCTCGAGGAGCAAATTACAGCAAAGCTGATGTCGATGCTTTGGCCGCAACCTATATTTTGGAGTATTTCCTTAGCGAGCACGATTTGACCGCGGATTTGCAGGAGCTTTTTGGTGAAAATTAATTATGATGTCAGCCTAGGTCGGCGCCGTCGATTTTTAAATTTTATTGTTTCAAATCGGAGCATTAGCATATTTATTATAACGATAATTTTTATAGCAGTTGGACTGTATGGGTTATTCATAATAGAAACCAAACCTTTAAGTAAGAACGCTACTGAGCAACTTTTCATGGTTAAGACTGGCGATTCAATATCGTCGATAGCCAATAACCTTCAAAAGCAACAGTTAATCAAAAGTAGCCTAGCGTTGAAGATATATGCATATCGATCTCAACTACAAGCTGGCACTTATTCGTTATCACCGAATCTAAGCACCCAGGAGATTGTGAACAGAATTACTAAAGGTAAGGTTGCGTCTAGGCTTGTTACAATTTTGCCAGGGATGCGCCTAGACCAAGTCAGAGCAGGTTTGATAGAAAGCGGCTTCACGCCAGCAAGTGTTGACGAGGCGCTTATCGTAGATCAATATATCGACTTGCCAGTAATATCTTATTTGCCGACTGGAGTTAATTCACTAGAAGGTTTACTTTGGCCAGATTCCTATCAGGTGAGCCTCGGTTCAGATGCCTCGTCTGTAGTTAGGTCAGCCTTAATGGAGACAAATCTACAATTAACCGACAGTGTCAAAACTGCTTTTGAAAAAGAGGGTTTGACGGTGTATGAAGGGCTTATACTGGCATCAATAATTGTAAAAGAAGTTAGCAATCCATCAGATCAAGCGAAAGCGGCTCAAGTATTTCTATCAAGACTTGAATTGGGTATG
>JAYVVJ010000023.1:0-5305 GCA_043787015.1 Candidatus Saccharimonadota bacterium
TGGTTACCGAAGTCCGCCAGGGTTTCACCGGCACCCCAGCCGATGAGCCAGGTGATTTTTGCTTTTTGGACATATTGCTGAACTGTGGATAAATGATCCCTTCTCCGCTGCGGCATGCTCGAAGCGAGCTTCTGCGCGTGTCCTCGCTACGCGACCTCCCGTTCGCTACGCTCACTACGAGGTTCAACGTACTCTCATGCCGGTAAGACAAATAAAAAGACCCGACATATAGTCGAGTCGTTTTATTTGGTACGGATGAGAGGACTTGAACCTCCAAGCCTTACGGCACTAGTTCCTAAAACTAGCGTGTCTACCATTCCACCACATCCGCGCGGGTAAGCACCGACGTATTTTAACTAATTTTTTGGAAAAAGACTAGCTGGGCGTCGCCATAATTTTTTTGCTGAATAATTTTGAGGCCATCGAACTTAGGAACTTCGGCTTTGCCCGGCCAGGACAAGACCATTGTTCCAGTGTCTTTCAGGTGTCTAGGAAGTACTTTCAGATCTCTATATGGGATATTGTCGTAAGGCGGATCGAGCAGTACTAAATCGAATAATTCTATCTGATGACGAGTTGACCAAGCATTGGCGAATGCTCTGACAGCTTTAACTCTGTCCTCAATTCCTAATGCAGCTATATTCTTAACAATGATTGCGTGGGCGCCTTTATCTACTTCGATCGCAACACTACTGCTGGCACCGCGACTTATGGCTTCAATTGCCAAGGCACCGCTTCCAGAAAAAGCATCGAGAACAGTTAAACCTTTAATATCGCCAAGTACGCCGAATAGCGCGCCACGGATTTTATCACTCATCGGGTGAGTTCGATGGCCGTGCGGTGATTCGAAGATTCTACCTCCAAGCCAGCCTGTGATGACGCGCATTATTTCTTCCTTTTGGCCACGTTAGCCTCGTTAATGGCTGCATACCAAACTAGAGTAACTGATTTAACTAATACCGGCGCCAATTGCCGGCGGACTTTGTAAGAAAGCGGTATAGTCCAACCGAATTTATAGAATGTATCGTAAAGACCTAAGGAAGCGATGCCTTGAGCAGTCTTTCGGAACCATTTACCTAAGTCTTGTGGTTTGAAATCATCAATATCTGCTTTTGTTGGCATAGCTTTTGAGAGTTTCATCGGTACAATCAAGGTTGCTACCCCGAGTTCGAAAGTGCCGTGAGTAACAAATAATCCTTTTGGTCCCCACATTTTCCAGTTATTTTTCACCTGATGTTTGCGGTTGTGACCTGGCATCAAAATCTTATGTTTCAAAGTAGTGCGGTGGTGAATTCCCTTGCCCATTAGCTCTTCTAGCTTCTCTTCGTATGGATAATGATGAGCCGGCGTCAGGCCATCTACAACAGCGTGAGCCAGCCAGGCGGCTTCGAAACTCGCACGGATATCGTCTTTTTCTTTCAGAGCTTTTACAAGTAATTTGTAGTGACCTTCGATTAAACCAATCAGTTGTGTATCTTTGTTATCAAACGGCATTATGAAATGCCATGGTTCATTTTTGGCTGGGCTTTTTCGCTTAATGCCGTCAGGACCGTTATCACCTTCAAAATTTAATATTGTCGATATTTTAGGGAAATGATTATTTGGCAATAGTTTTTGTAGATGGCGCCTCGATATACGATCAATTTTTTGATGCGCTCCTAAAATTTGCCCTGAATATGACGTAAATGTCGAACCGGAATACATTAAAATACTCCGTTCATGGCACTAGAATAATACTGACTTACGAAACTACGAATATTGATTTCCTTAGAACTAATTAAGATTTGTAACGGCCTGCAATCTTGTAACATGGTCCATTAATACCTTATATTGTAACAAATTTGGCTCAGTATCGAGAAATACCTGAGCGGCATTGCGGGCGGCTGCAATCAATTTACTATCTGTTAACTTAGCAATTCTTAGATCTAGTTCGCCGTGCTGGGATGTGCCATATATAGCACCTGGACCTCTGATTTCTAGATCAAGCTCAGCTAATTTGAAGCCATCATTGGAACTTTCAAGTGCTTTAAGACGACGACTTGGTGTTTTGGAGTCGCTGAGAAGCAAGTAACAATAGCCCTGTTGATCACTTCGTCCAACTCGACCGCGTAGCTGGTGAATTTGGGCTAGTCCAAAGCGTTCTGGACCTTCTATGAGCATGACGCTGGCGTTCGGCACATCCACTCCGACTTCTATGACAGTTGTTGATACCAAGATATCTAGTTTATGGTCGACGAATTCAGACATGATTCGGTTCTTTTCATCGGCTTTAAGCTTGCCGTGAAGTAGTCCAATGCGCCACTGTTTAAATTCTTTGGCTTTCAGCTCTTTGTATACTTTTTCGGCAGAGTTAGCATTCACTAAATCAGACTCGCTGATAAGTGGGCAGACGACGAACATTTGGCGCCCAGCCTCTAGTTCGGCCGTTATTTTCGAATATATTGGTGCGCGAGAATTAGGCGATACCAACTTAGTCTTAATCGGTAGTCGGCCGGCAGGTTTAACATCGAGAATTGAGATATCTAGTTCTCCATATAGCGTCAAAGCTAAGCTTCGAGGAATCGGAGTCGCAGTTAGGCTGAGAACATGTGGCATATGACCGGCTTTACTCATAAGTGTCTTGCGTTGATCAACACCATAACGATGCTGTTCATCGACAATAATTAACGCTAATTTATGCATATCTACTTTTTCCTGAATCAAAGCCTGAGTACCGATGATGAATTGAATCTGGCCACTGGCAATTGCCTCGTGAGCTTTCTTCTTCTGGGCAGCCGTCAAACTTCCAACCAAAAGGCCAACTATCGGTTCAAGTCCTAGTGGTTTCATAAGCGCGAATATGGTGTCGGCATGCTGACGAGCTAATAGTTCTGTCGGAGCCATAAACGCCACTTGCCAACCATGTTTAATTGCCATCAGCGCGGCCATGGTAGCGACGACAGTCTTGCCAGAACCTACATCGCCTTCAATCATGCGATTCATCGGCTGGTTCTTCTGCAAATCAATGTATATTTGCCAAATAACTTTGCGCTGAGCATCTGTTAACTTGAACGGCAGATGTCCGACGAATTCTCGCGCCAGCTTCTCATCAAAAACTATTGGCGGCGCCAACTGTTGCTGATTTGCTCGCTTATTAAGTAGACTAGCGAGCGACAATTGGAAAACTTCTTCAAATCCTAGGCGATGCTTGGCAATCTCTAATGCCTCAGATGATTCAGGGAAATGCATTGATTCAATCGCCTTATCGCGGACTATAAGTTTATTAGACTTAATTACTTCTTTTGAAAAACTTTCTGGCAAACCTCGTATTAAAGGCACTACTTGTTTTAACGCCATCCTTAACTGTCTTGAAGTTAAACCCTTGGTTTCCCTGTAAATAGGTATGATTCTGGCTGTATTAATCGGAAATTCACTGGCTAGCTCAACGCTTGGGTTCATGATGGCGAATCGCTGGTGGCTTAGTTCAAAATTACCTGATATGAAGTATTTTTGGTTAGATTTCAGTGAGGCTTCTCGGTACGGCTGGTTGAACCAGACTATCCTGACACTGCCGCTTTCATCGCTGGCTACGGCTTCGGTAATGTGCATGCCACGTCGAACATAGCGACCTTTAACTTGCTTAATTTCAGCCTCAATCGTGACCACACCCGGCCTAAGTCCAGAGATTTGAACTATATCTGAGTAATCTTCATATCGGCGTGGGTAATTATTGATTAGATCGCCTATGGTTTTGACACCTAGAATAGCCATTTTACTGGCCACAGCTTCGCCAACACCTTTTAGTTCCGAAACACTACTAGCCAAATTCATACTAACTAGTATACGAGAATCAAGCCGTTTCTAGTTTAGTTATCCGAAACTCGTGATTGTCTGCAAGTACACTGTGTTTCTTATTCCATGCTGACAATTCATCTACATTATCAATCAATCTGTCAGTTTTTCTTTCTACTAGATCCAGCCTCTTTTCGACCGATGTCAAGCGTAACTCTACAGAATCTAAACGATGTTCCACAGCTGTTAAACGCATCGACATATCCATTACAGCTGAATACAACTGCTGCATCTGATCAAATAGCAATTCGATCATTTGTCTGTCGCTAAGATTGTCGTGCAAGCTCATAATAAATTGAATTATATTGTCGGCAACTGCCAATAGCAAAAGAATATGGCAAAAATTAAGAAAGATTTAAGAAGTTACAGTTCGATTAGAGCTGAGTCTTTGAAGGCGCGGCCGCGGCGTAATAATAGGCGGCCGTTAAGGAAATCTGAAGCTTCGAAATTATCACGTTTAACCTTATTGCCATTAACACTGACGCCATTATCACCAATCAAACGGCGAGCATCTGAATTAGAAGCACAGAGACCAGTAGATACTAATGCTTCAATAATAGAACCATCCTCTGAAGTTTTTACATTAGGCAAATTACTCCGCACTTCTGCGATAATCCGATCATCTGCTTCGGCGATATTGGCCTTACCTGTCAAAAAACCTGTGACAGACTCTGCGAAATGCATATTTTCTTCTCCGTGAATAAGTGTTGTAACTTCTTGAGCTAAGCGAGTTTGTGCTAAGCGATCTTGACGACGAGTACTATGCTCAGACATCAATTGAGTTAGCGTAGGTTCGTCAATTAAAGTAAACATTTTTAAGAGTTCTTCAACGCTGTCATCGTCAATATTTATCCAAAATTGGTAGAACTGCGTTGGTGAGGTTTTAGATGAGTCAAGCCAGATAGCACCATCTTCACTTTTACCGAATTTCACACCTGTAGACTTATTAATTACCAATGGAGCTGACCAAATATCGGCCGAACCGCCAGTGATACGGCGGATTAATTCGACACCAGCAACACTATTTCCCCACTGATCAGCTCCACACAGCTGTAATGTAATGCCTTTTTCGCGGTATAGATGGAGGAAATCAAAGCCTTGAATTAATGAATAGCTGAATTCGGCGTAACTGATTCCAGCGCTACCTTCGCCAAGACGGCTTTGGACAAAGTCACGTGACAACATCTGACGCATAGGTACATGTTTGCCAACTTCTCTCAGGAATTGCAGGTACCCCATATCCTTAAACCAGTCATAATTATCAACGATTTCGAACGCTTGACCGGAAAATACAGTCTGATATTGAGCAGCAATCCGCTCTTTATTGTTGGCAATTTCTTCAAGAGATTTAAGCTCACGCTCTTCGGATTTACCATCAGGATCGCCAATCATACCTGTAGCACCGCCAACAAGAAGTGTTGCTTTGTGGCCGTGATTAATGAAGTGTTTGACCATCATGGCGCTGGCTAAATTG
>JAYVVJ010000024.1:0-5260 GCA_043787015.1 Candidatus Saccharimonadota bacterium
TCATCTAATGTTAACCAGCGATCGCAGGCTGTCTTGAGTAATATAGTCGCTAGCTTTTCGCTTTATGATGTTCCCGGCCGTAATGGCTTTAAATATACCGCCAGCGATGATAATAACGACTTAGTCACTTCTTATCTGATGCGTTTCTTCCCTCAGCATCGCAAGCAAGACATCTTGAATATCATGGAATTAGCGACATTATTCCATTTCCCGGATCAGCGCAGCACTCCTACTTCGCAATTGAGCCGTCAGGACTCCAAACAAGTCGATGGACCGCGCAATGTACCAGATAACGGGCTTCTACTTGGCTATAACGTCTTCCGCGGCGCTAAGAAGCCTATTAGACTCGATCTAGGTGATCGCCAACGACATATGTATGTAGTCGGTCAAACTGGTACCGGTAAGTCGACTTTCCTTGAGAATCTAGCGCTGCAAGACATGCTCAACGGCAATGGATTCGCTTTCGTCGATCCGCACGGTGATGTTGTCGAGAAGCTCTTGGCGATGGTACCTAAGGAACGAACTGAAGATGTTATCTACTTCTCACCAGCTGACATGGATTATCCTATGGGACTTAACCTGTTTGAATTCAATAGTCCAGAGCAGGTAGACTTCTTAATCCAGGAAAGTCTTAACATGCTTCAGAAATTGTATGATCCTCAAAAGCAGGGAATAATGGGGCCTCGCTACGAACATATATTCAGAAATGCAGCCTTGGCAATAATGGCCGACCCTAATGGCGGAACATTCGTAGATATTCCTAAATTATTCCGAGATCCTAAGTTCTTGGAACAAAAATTGAAACACGTTAAAGATGTTAATGTAAGAGATTTTTGGCTAAAAGAGTACCCTGCAAGTCAGCGCTCTAACGATGCCGGAGAAGTTAATAGCTGGTTCGTAAGCAAATTCGGCGCTTTCTTAAGTAATGAGATGATGCGCAATATTATCGGTCAGACAAAGAGTGCCTTTGATCTTCGTGACATCATGGATAATAAGAAGATTTTACTCGTGAATTTAAGCAAGGGACGAACAGGTGATTTGAATTCTAAACTGCTTGGTATGGTTTTTGTGATGAAGTTCCAGGCGGCGGCGATGAGCCGGTCTGACATTCCTGAAGATCAACGTGTCGACTTCTCGCTTTATGTCGATGAGTTTCAGAACTTTTCTACAGATAGCTTTGCGACCATCATGTCAGAAGCTCGTAAGTATCGCTTGAATCTTATCGTTGCTAACCAGTTCACTACACAGCTAACCCCTGAGATTCGTGATGCAGTTTTCGGAAACATGGGCACGATCGTGTCTTATCGCATCGGACAGAATGATGTTGAGAGCCTAGGCAAGTACTTCCAGCCGACATTTGATGCTGACGATCTTCTAAGAGTGCCGAACTTCAATACTGTGGTTCGAACTTTGATCGGTGGCGTGCCGACCCAACCATTCAGTATGGCCACTCTGCCCGCTCTAGGGACCGCTAACCCGCGTTTGAGTGATGCACTGAAGCAATTGTCAGCTGCCAAGTATGGACGCCCTAAAGCGGTCGTAGAGCAAGATATCAATAAAAGAATGAACATAGTCGAAGAAGCTAAACCGATTACTGAGACTGAAGCAGGCATGAATCGCCCTAATGGTCCATCTCCAGCTACTAAGCCTTCTCAACCAAGTAATGCTTCATTCCTTGATGATTGGTTGAATAAAAGGCGCGCTGCACCTAAAGCGGCACCTTCGCCAAGCGTATCTTCGCTTGATTCAGGTCCACAAGTCGCCCCTCAGGCTGCTTACACTCCAGATTATTCGACTATGCAAGCTAAGGTCCCACAACCTGTGGCACCGATTGCCGGTGTAACTCCTCAGAACATATCTAGTGACACGATTGATAGTAGTGAAGTGCATCGCATTGCTGCCGAACTAAAACAACAGCTTGATTCGACCAAGCCAGCTGCTCCTGCCCCTGAGCCACCAAAGCCAGTTGAAGCTCCTGCTGCTCCAGCTCCAGTGCCAGAAGCACCTGTAGTTGATACAATCAAGATTGATCGAGACGGTACTTTTCATCAGAACGATAGCAAATAGGTTATCAGTCTTCAGTAGTCAGTCATCTGTAAAAACACAAAACTAATTACAGATGACAGATATCTGACAACTATCCGTTTTTAGTGTTGCCCGAGTGCCCTTAATCGTCTATAATTAATTGGAAGTGGGAATCAAACCAATCTAAGAGGTGTTACAGTGGCGGATAAAACAAAGAAGAACGCTTATTCTGCAGATCAGATTACGGTCCTAGAGGGTCTAGAGCCTGTCCGTAAACGACCTGGTATGTATATTGGCGGTACTGGTATTGAAGGTCTCCATCACTTGGTGTGGGAGCTTATGGACAATGGTATTGATGAGGCACTTGCTGGCCACGCTACCGAGGTCTCAGTCAAGATGCAGGCTGACGGCGGCATCACAGTTATAGACAATGGTCGTGGCATTCCAACTGATATTCACCCTAAGACAGGCAAGTCGACTGTCGAAACAGTCCTAACCGTTCTGCACGCAGGTGGTAAGTTCGGCGACGGCGGCTACAAGGTGTCTGGTGGTCTTCACGGTGTTGGTTCTAGCGTCGTTAATGCCTTGGCTAACAAATTACTTGTAACCGTCTACCGCGACGGTAAGATTCATCAGCAAGAATATTCCAAGGGGGCACCGCTTTATGACTTAAAACAGATTGGTAAAACTGACCGAACCGGTACTGAAATCACTTTCTATGCTGATGACACAATCTTCCCAGAGATTATTTACAATTACGAGACGATTCTAGACCGTTTAAGGCACGCCGCCTACCTGACAAAGGGTCTTCGTACGAGTATCGAAGATGAGGCCTCTGGCGAGCGCTACAGCTTCTACTTTGAAGGCGGTATCCGTAGCTATGTGAAGCACTTGAATGTTGGCCGCGAAGCTGTTGATGAAGATATCTTCTACGTCGATAAGACTATCAAGGAAGCTCAAGTTGAAATCTCTTTGCAATATACAGATGCTTACACCGAAACCATCAAGGCTTTCGCCAATAACGTCCTCAATCCAGACGGCGGAACTCACCTTACTGGTTTCCGCGCAGCTCTGACTCGTGTTATCAATGATTACGCCCGCAAAAATGGCTTATTGAAAGAAAAGGAAGAGAACCTCAGCGGCGAAGATACTCGTGAAGGTATGACGGCTATCATCTTGGTGAAGCTGCCAGATCCACAGTTCGAAGGCCAGACTAAGAATAAACTGGGCAATCCAGAAATTCGTGGCTATGTAGAGACAGTATTATCTGAATATTTGAATTATTACCTTGAAGAACATCCAGGTGTGGCCCGCAAAATCGTCGGTAAGGCACTGCTAGCTGCAAGGGCTCGTAAAGCTGCCCGTGCTGCCCGCGATAACATCTTACGCAAAGGAATTCTTGATGGTGCAAGCATGCCAGGTAAGCTCGCCGATTGTTCCAACAAAGACCCAGCTGACTCAGAATTATATCTAGTAGAGGGCGATTCTGCCGGTGGTTCTGCCAAGTCAGGCCGCGATAGCAAGTCACAGGCTATTCTGCCACTCCGTGGTAAGGTCCTTAACGTCGAGCGCGCCCGTCTGGACAAGATGTTAGCTAACAACGAAATCGTTAGTCTAATCAAAGCTTTAGGCGTTGGCATCGAAGAATCTTTCGATATTCGCGCCCTTCGTTATCACCGCATTATCATCATGACCGATGCCGATGTCGATGGTAGTCACATTTCGACACTACTTATGACTTTCTTCTTCCGTTACATGAAAGAAGTTGTCGATGGCGGACATGTCTACTTGGCTAAGCCACCTCTGTTCGAACTAGTGAAGCCGGGCCGCAAATCCAGCGTTTTCATCTACGACGAAGAAGAATTAGAGCGCTCATTAGATGAAATTATCGCCAAGCGCAAAAAAGAAGGCACCAAAGTCGATATCAATGATGACCGCCTCAAGCAGGCTGGCTTCATCGAACAGAAACGTTACAAAGGTCTTGGTGAGATGGACGCTGAACAACTCTTCGAAACGACTATGAACCCTGAGAAGCGCGTCCTAGTTCAGCTTAAGGTAGAGGATGCTGAGAAGGCTGATGCTATCTTCAATAAGTTGATGGGCGCCGAAGTAGAACCTAGAAAAGCTTTCATTCAGGCTAATGCAAAGTTTGTGAAAGATTTGGATATTTAATATGAAATTTATCAATTATCATTTATCAATTCGCAATTATTTGTCAGGTGACATTTATCAGACACCTAGCTTGTCGGTCTGTAAAATAGCAAATGACAAACTATTGATAATTGTGAATTGTGAAATGGAAAATATATATGGATAATATGGACGAACAACCAGAACTATTTGAATCAGACATTAACGAAGCTAATCAGCCGATTGAGCTACCTATCGAAGAGACTGTGGCTGAACTTCGACCAAATAATGACGTCAGGCACGAAGTTTCGATGGAAGATCGCCGCCGCGGCATAGCTGATGCTGAAGATATTCTAGACAGTGGTCACTCTCGAAGTGTAGAGAGACGAACAGTCGAAAATGTCATGGAAGACAGCTACTTACGCTATTCAATGAGCGTTATTATCGACCGAGCGCTTCCAGACGTCCGTGACGGCCTCAAGCCAGTTCACAGGCGTATCTTGTACAGCATGAATGAAGACGGCCTTAGAAGTGGTGCTAGACATCGTAAGAGTGCCAATGTTGTCGGTGCTGTCATGGGCAAATACCACCCTCACGGCGATTCATCGATCTATGATGCTATGGTCCGTATGGCTCAACCTTGGGCAATGCGTTACATGTTGGTTAACGGACAGGGTAACTTTGGTAGCATGGACGGAGATCCACCAGCTGCTATGCGTTATACCGAAGCTAAGATGGCACGTTTGGCTGATGAGACTTTGGCTGATATCGACAAAGAAACTGTCGACTTCCGCGACAACTATGACGGAACTACAACAGAACCGACTGTTCTCCCTGCTAAGTTGCCAAACTTGTTGTTAAACGGACAACTAGGTATTGCCGTCGGTATGGCGACTAATATCCCACCACATAACCTCTCTGAATTAGTTGATGCTGAAGTCGCTTTAATCGATAATCCTGCTGCATCGCTTGATGACCTACTTGTTCACATCAAAGGCCCAGATTTCCCAACAGGCGGCGTCATTTACGGCCGCGATTCTATCCGCACAGCTTACGCTACTGGCCGCGGCGGCGTAGTTACTCGTGGTATCGCTGAAATTGTTGA
>JAYVVJ010000025.1:0-5234 GCA_043787015.1 Candidatus Saccharimonadota bacterium
ATAAATTATGGGAGACATACGGCAGAGCTAACTCTAATATGTTTCTTGAGCTGTTGAAGATATACGGCGACAAAGATACACTTAGAAGTACTATTAACGAATCCGTAGGTACACTTCTGAAGAATTTGACTAGAGCTAACCAAGATAATACTAAAAAGGTTATCGAGCACATATTCTCTGAGTCGCCAGAGACCGTTGCTTCGGTCATTGTAAATCTTAATAAAGAAATTGAATCGACAAACAACGAGAATGAAAAACTATTAAGCGACAAAGATATAGAAATTTTAGATGCCCAAAAGGAAATACTCAATTTAAGAGCAGACCTATTCAAGATAAGAGACGAGTTACACGCTCTGCGAAATTCAAGAGTATTAGGCAAGGTGATTAAGTTACGTGACTTTATCGGTACAGCACGCAAAGTATTCTTTAACGTACCCAGGATAGTTCTGCACAAAATCAGGTGCATAGTAGCGCCATACATACCTGGGCATTACAGAAAGGCAATCAAAAAGATTTATCACAAGTTAAAAACTACTATTAAGTCACGTAATATCAATCCAACGCCAATTAGCATAGAAGTTGTAGTTAACGACGCATGGGATAGTTCTAAACCGCTTGTTAGTGTGGTCATTCCTTATTACAATCGCGCAAGTACCATCGATGAAACTATAGAATCTCTGACTAAACAGACGCTAACTAATTTTGAAGTCTTGATAGTTGACGATGGATCTACCGAAGAAGACAGTGTAGATAAACTCAAGACAATAAAAGTTGAGTCACTTAACTTAAGAGTTATATATCAAGCGAATGGAGGGGTAGCATCAGCTAGAAACAGGGGCATTTCAGAGGCAAAGGGTAAGTACATTATCTGTTTAGACTCTGATGACATGCTTTCACCTTTATACATAGAAAAAGCTACTGTTACTCTTGAAACTAACCCAGACGCTTCACTAATTACCACGTACCGAAAAGATGTGGGAGTCATTAACGATGCCTTTAGGCCAGCTCAGTACGATCCAATTAAGCTATACACGGACAATATGGTAATTACGGCTGCTGAATTTAGAAAACAGGTCTGGGAACAGAGTGGCGGCTATACATCAGGCATTGGTTACGAAGATTGGGAGTACTGGTTGAAGCTTGCAGAGAATGGCTATTGGGGAAAGCAAATTCCTGAAGAGCTATTTATTTACCGAACATCTATGCAATCAAGGTATATAGAAGATAAGGACGTCCACTGGAGAAATCTTAAAAGTGTTCGCTCGCTGCATCCTAACTACAAGAAGACTGTTAAAAAGTTACTAGTTGATCGCCAACCAATCAAGCATCAAGTGACGCCCGAAACAGCATTAATAAATATGAATGACCCAGCAAATTATGCCCACACCAGCAATCGCCAAGATAATATTCTGATTACAATTCCTTGGATGACTTTTGGCGGAGCCGAAACACTTATTTATAACTTCTGTAGAGAAATCAAAGACACTTACAATATCAGTTTTATAACTGGGCTTAAGTCTGAACATGAATGGGAATATAAATTTAAAGAGATTACAGACAATATCTATCACTTGGCTAATCTTTTCGAAGACCAGAAGTTGTACATCGAGTTTATATCTAACTACATCACCACAAGGAATATCGACATCTTGCACATCATCCACAACGGCTTCACATTTGAAATGTTGCCTGAACTAAAGAAACGACACCTTAAACTGAAAGTCATAGTCACGATGTTCAACGACCGAGTGGAATACTTTGAACAGTTAATTGGCTTTGAAACATATATCGATGAATTCGTTAGCGACAACAAAGTAGTCCAAGACCACTACATCAGGAGCCTTAAAGGCGATTCAGGCACTCGTGTCATACCTAATGGTATTAATTGCTACCAAGAGTTTAATAAGGAGCTGTTTGATGTCTCTAAAGAGCGCAACGAACTCGGTATAGATGATAAAGATCTTTCTGTGTTCTTTGTAGGTCGACTGTCTGTCGAAAAGAACCCGAACATTTTTATTGACGTTGCCAATAAAGTGTTGGAAGACCCCAAGCATCAGAATCTAAAATTTTTCATCATTGGGGACGGTCCGATGAAACCTGAGATTGAAGATATGCTAAAAGAAAGTCATAACCCAAAAATTGTTTACTTAGGTTACCAAACGGCTATTTCAAAGTATCTTAGCGCAGCAGATATGTTTGTACTACCGTCTGCTATCGAAGGTTTCCCGCTTTCATTACTTGAAGCAATGGCCATGCAAGTTGCCGTAATAGCATCAGACGTTGGTGCCGTGTCGCAGGTAGTTGAGTCGGGCAAGACGGGCTATGTAGTCAAGCCAGGGTCCGTAGAAGAAATATCCAAGTACATAAAGAAGCTAGCATCAGACCCCAAGCTTCTATTGGAAACAAAGATAGCTTCTAGAAAAGCCGTTGAGAAGAAATACTCAAATATCGTATTAGGCGAAAATTACAAAAAACTTTACCGAGAAGTTAATAAATGAAAGTACTGGTCCTAGGCGCAGACGGGTTTATTGGCCAGAATGTAGCCAGGGTGCTTGAAGTAAGCCACCAAGTTTATCGAGCCACACGCAACCCTCAGACCGATAACAATACGTACATAGATCTACTGAAACCTGAAACCATTTCCGCGGCTCTAGAGCTAGTTAAGCCTGATGCGATCATTCAGTGCGCAGGAATTGTAGACAACTCTGATGCCGCTGACCAGAACGTGACCTTTACTAATAATTTATTAGAGCAAATAATCGCCTCTGGCCAAAGGCCAAATATCATTATCTCTGGCTCAGCTGGTGAGTTTGGTAATGTTGCGCCTGAAGATATCCCAGTCAAAGAAACTGCGCCACTTAATGCTTCCTCAATGTATGCGCTAGCGAAGAAAAAGGAAATAGAACTAGCTCTTAAGATTCGTAATTCTCACAGCCTAGCCATCACCATTGCTAGAATATTTAACCCAATCGGTATTGGCATGGGAGAGAAGTTTTTAATTTCGAGAATATTGCTACAGCTTTCAGAGATTCAGTCAGGCAAGCGTGCATCGATCGAAGTAAATAGGCTCGATGCCAAGAGGGACTACGTAGACGTTCGTGATATCGGTACAGCTATTAAATATTTGATTGAGAATGATCCTCAGCATGATGTTTATAATATTGGCTCAGGTATCAGCACAACCAATGGTGACCTAGTCGATCTTATTATCAAAAACTCTAACCTTGAGTTCAGTCCAAATATTGTTGAGACTTCAGAACAACCCGAGCAATTAGTCGCTATTCAGGCCGATATTAGTCGTATTCAGCATGAGTTTGGTTGGTCGCCAAGTGTTACACTAGAAGATACAGTAAAGGAAATTATTCATGCCCAATAGTAAAGATAACCAGATTCTTATTCTTATTGTAGGTGCCGGAAAAGCCGGAGAGCTTATAGCTGGTGATATTCTAGCCAAAAAAGATTCGTCTTTTAAAGTAGTCGGATTTATTGATGATGATGTCAAAAAGCAGGGGACTACTATTCACGGGCTTAAGGTTCTAGGCACGATTGCTGATTTACATAATGTTATAACAGACAACAATGCAGAGGAATTATTCATCGCCATTCCATCTGAGCGTGGCGACACTATCCGCCGTATTATTGAAAATACTTATGGCCTAAAGATGGTTTACAAGATCTTGCCACGCCTATCAGAAGTCTTATTACAGGACTACTCAGAAGATTACCTTAAATTTATCCGAAGAGTTCAGCCCGAAGATTTACTAGGCGGCGAAATATTAAAATCTGAACAAGAGTATATTACTGATTACACCAAGGATCAAACAATATTAATTACCGGAGCCGCAGGTTCAATTGGTTCTGAACTAAGTCGCCAAGTTGTAGCTCACAGTGCCAAGAAGGTAGTTCTTTTCGATTGGTGGGAGAACGGAATGTTCGAACTCGGTAACCAACTGGTCACTAATTATCCTGATGCTGATATTGAATTTATCATTGGTGACATCAAAGATCGCAACAAACTTGATCAAGTCATGGCACTGTATCAGCCGACAACCATTTTTCACGCAGCTGCCTACAAGCACGTGCCACTTATGGAGAGTAACCCGTCTGAAGCCATCAAGAATAACATTCAAGGCACCAGAGCTGTGGCTGAATTGGCTATCAAACACAAGGTCAAAAAGTTTGTCCTAGTCTCGACCGACAAAGCCGTCAACCCAACCAACATTATGGGCGCCACTAAACGAGCGGCTGAAAAGATTATTAACATTCTGTCACAAGAACAAACTGACACAGTTTTTTGTGCCGTACGTTTCGGCAACGTCGTTAACAGCAACGGTAGCGCGATACCAATATTCGAAAAACAAATTGAAAACGGCGGCCCAGTTACTGTTACACACAAAGACATCACTCGTTTCTTCATGACGATTCCAGAAGCCGTGCACCTAATTCTACAAGCTTGGGTTATAGGTGAAGCCAACGATCTATTCGTATTAGACATGGGCCAGCCAGTCAAAATTTACGAATTGGCGAAGCTGCTAATAGCCCTACATGGTTACGAACCTGAGACTGAAATTAAGATTAATATTGTTGGCCTGCGCCCTGGCGAAAAACTTTACGAAGAAGTCTTAGTTAAAGAAGAAGAGACAGCCGCCACATCATTTAAGAAAATCTTTAGAACCCAAAACCACCACAATTTCGACCGATCAAAGTTCGAGAGTAACGTCGCCCAACTACTAGAATCAATTCAAAACGACGGTCTCAACATCACTGACATCAAGTCCCGCATGAAAGAAATTGTTTCCACCTACAATCCCAAAAACTAGAATAAGATTACTCGTCTCTAGGTCTCGTACTAATTCTTAATAAGTACTCGCCATAGCCACTTTTTGCCATGGATTCTGCGGTTATTGCCAACTGCTCGCTATCTATATAGCCCATTTTATAAGCAATTTCTTCAATACAGCCTATCTTAAAGCCTTGCCTCTCTTCAATTACCTGTACGAAATTAGAGGCTTGCAGCATGCTATTAAAAGTACCTGTGTCTAACCACGCGGTACCCCTACCAAGCTGACAGACCTTAAGCCTACCTTGTTTTAGATACTCGTCCAGTATGCTAGTTATTTCAATTTCACCACGAGCACTTGGTTGTACCTGTTTCGCAATCTCAACTACAGAACTATCAAAAAAGTACAGCCCAGGAATAGCATAACTTGATTTAGGATTTGTCGGCTTTTCTT
>JAYVVJ010000026.1:0-2173 GCA_043787015.1 Candidatus Saccharimonadota bacterium
TAAAACTATTTTTTACGATTTTTAAAATGTAATTTAGCTATGTGATAGAGAGTAGGCGACGCTGTAGTCACTACTGCAAAAAGTACTAATAGTAATATGTAGTGATCAATGTTAGGAATTTTACTTCCAATGTAATAACCAACTAGTGTTACAGAAGTAGCCCAGAAAATATCACCTGTGATATTGAATAAAGCGAATCGCCGATAAGGCATTTTCGCCACTCCTGCCAATAACGGCGCAAAAGTCCTAACTACAGGTACAAAGTGCGAAATTAGGAGTGTTTTAGCGCCGTGCTTCTTAAAAAATACTTCAGCTTTAAGTACGTGGCTTGGTTGGAAAAGAATACTATTTTCGTTTTTGAAAACCCTAGGTCCAAGCTTACGGCCAATGTAATACGATGTTGAATCACCGACGATTGCCGCAACTATGGCAACTATAATAACGCTGACAATCGAAATTTTACCGGCTGCTGCATAAACACCTGCGGCGATTAGTAGCGTATCGCCAGGCAGGAAGAATCCTAAGAATAGCGCAACTTCAGCGAATATTATCAGACCAATTAGTATCAGTCCGCCGTTCTGAACCAGATCGCTAGGGTTAAGTGTCATCCATCAAGCTTAGTCTTTTTTACTAACACGGTCTAGTCTAAGGTGTTTCATTACTGATATTAATCTGTTATAATACTGGCTAAAGCAAATAAGAGGTAAGTTATACATGTCAAAAGATATTATTAGTTTGAAAGTTGAAATGCGCGATGTTCTCGGCAAAGCCGTTAAACACATGCGTCGCGAAGGTATTATCCCGGCTGTTATACATGATCATGGCAAAGATTCTTTGCACGTTCAGGCTAATTACGTAGAGATTTACAAAGTATGGAAACTAGCTGGAAAACACCATCCAGTCCAACTAACAGCTGGTGACAAAACTTTTACGGCACTTATTAAGTCAGCTGACTTTGATCCCCACAAGCATAATCTTACGCACATTGTATTCAACGCAGTTGATAAGAACCAAAAAGTTGAAGCGTCTATCCCAGTTCGCGCTCGTTACGACGAAGGCAACGAATCAAGCCCTGCTGAACGCGCTGGACTTATCGTTCTAACTCAAATGGACGAAGTTGAAGTTCGTGCAATCGCTAGTAAGTTACCTGACTTCTTAGATTACAATGCTGAAGTATTAGTAGAAATCGGTGACCATGTTACTGTTGGCGATCTGATTATTCCTGAAGGGGTAGAACTCGAAACTGAAGTTACTCATTCGTTAGCTACTGTTTACGAGCCAAGCGCACTTGCTGCTGCTAACGATGCTGCCGGTGGTGATGCTGAAGAGGTTGCTCCTGCTGACGAAGAAGCCGTAGAAGGTGAAACACCTGCTACCGAAGGCGAAACTCCTGCTACCGGAACTGAAGAACCAAGAGCTGAATAGTACTAAACTCTCTATAGCCGTCTAAGACACATTTGTTATGTACTTAATAAGTACTTAACACTATTTATGGATAGTTATTCTTGCACATAGTCACTACCCCTGTTAGAAGGTTGTATTTTTAGTATAAAAATCGTATAATTAACCTTTTCCAATAATGGAGTTAAAAGGTAAGCAAGGTATTATGGAAGGATTCTATTCCGAAAACGAGTTAGACGACGATGATGAAAAAGAAGAATCGTCTAAATCTAAGAAAAAATCGGTAGCAAAGACCGGATTCCTTGGTGTTGAATTAAAATCTGATAAACCAAAAAAAGAAAATCAAAAGCTTGAAGACCTGCTATCTGTACTTACCAAAAAAACTATTGAAATCGAAGGTAAATCAGAAAAATCAGGTGTCACCGAAATATTGTCGAAAGATGAAGAGCGTGCAATTGAAACTCAAATTGTGCTCGATAGGCAAATCACTTATCAATCTCTTGCTGAAAATGAGACGGATGAAACTAGCCTTAAAGTAATTGCAGCCATCGGTACTCTTCATAATAAAATTATTAATGATGATTTAGATTCTAGTGAAGCATTGGTTGAAACTTTATCTGAAATTGCTGAAGCCAAAGAGACGCGCGATGATACTCACGAAAATCCAATTATTGATCTACGAATTGATAATAATAAATATCCAGAGGAGCTCACAGAAGAGCCGGTAGCGTTACGTTATTCCAATACTATTGCCAAAAAAGAAGCGGATAAA
>JAYVVJ010000027.1:0-2170 GCA_043787015.1 Candidatus Saccharimonadota bacterium
AGTATCACTTCAGTAAGTACAAGACCTCCAACTATCTTCCAGTTTCTGGCAATTCTTGCGTTTTTATCTTCCGGTCCAGCAAGAACCTTACTAATTACATCACTGGAGCGTGATTTCAATTTTTCGATGGATTTATTATTCATAATAGTTATATTACACTAAATCTACAGATTAGTCAATGTCTACTTATCGAAGAGGTCGTTTGGTACCACTACTGTTTGGCCAGAGTGCATAGTCCATCGAGTTTTAGAATTAGGGTCGTTAACTTGAGGAGAGATCAATTCTCTACCGACTTCACCCCAATTGTCTATACCCATTTCCTTAGCAACTTGCTCGGCTGTCATTTCATTTTTAACAGTGTATATAGTAATGTCTTTTTCTGTCATTCCACGTTTTTCTAATATTTTAGCTAAATCTTCAGGTCGTGAACCAATTTCGTATTTACCAAAATCATCGTACTGAGTATTGACGTGTTTTATATGATCCAAATATTCTTCAGCCTTATCTAAGCCATAATGCGAACCTAGAATTGCTGATACAGCTAGAACGCCGGCTGCAATTTTAGTTCGAGGATTATTCACTCTAACACGGCTTTCTACCAGGCCGGTTTCTGTGTTTAGAGTTTCGAGTGTGCGAATCTTTTTCATATATTTTATAGTAGCATAAAGTTTGATAATGGTCAAGCTTATTATTTGAAACGGATAGAGCGAGCTGGGGAACGCTGAACAGAGCTGTAGCTGTGGTGAACAGCACCATGCTCGGAGCTTTCCTTCTCTCTACGCATCGGATTTTCAGATGAAGAAGTGTTGCCGGCAAATGCCATAACTGGCTGATTGATAAGTGAAACTTTATTCTCTTGATGGTGGCCAAGTTCTACCATTCCAGTTACCGCAGCTACTCCCATCATTGCAAGTGCACCATTGCGGGCAATGGTAGAAAGCTGTTCGGCTGACTGTTCTATGAAGTTTTTATTTTTGATCATAACTTGCATACAATAGCAAATTATTCGCTTTTTGTCAATTATGTATTGTTATAACATATGCTGTTTACAGGAGTTTTATGATGCTTTTAGCGATGGTATTGGTATCGTGACGAATTAGCGAACGCTTGATGAATTTGTCGTTCTTGTCCCTTGCCTTCATTGAACGAGATAAGTATTTGCCGCCGATTGCTTGGTATTTTGCGTCTTTAAGATCTGATAAATTAACAGTCACTGGAAATTCTTGCTCAAGTGCATATATATCAAGTAGCTCAGTTTCAGGTTTGTCGTTGTTATATAGAACGAAGTCGATTATAGGGTGGCCGGCGAAGCGTTCAATTTCTTCAACATAATCAGTGACTTTAAAATCACGAGTGTGATTCGGTTTATTCACCAAATTACAAACGAAAACAACTTTGGCTTTAGGCTTACTAAGCGCTTCACCAACACCTTCAACTAATAGCGTCGGTGCTAGCGAACCATAAAGATTTCCGGGTGCAATGACTACGAGATCAGCTTCAAGTATTGCGGCTTTGGCTTCATCAGTAATTACTGCTTTTGGGCTTAACGAAAGCTCTGGCCGATGTTGCAAATCAAAATCTGAATAAGCAATCTTGTACTCGCCGACAACTTTCTTCTTTCCTATAGTTAGAACTAGGTTACAATCTTTGGTAGTTATAGGTAGAACTCGGCCCTGAATACGCAGAACATCGCCGGCAATTCGGACGGCTTGATTGAAATCACTAGTCATACTCTCGACGGCGCTGATAAATAAATTACCAAAAGAATGACCACCGAATGTGCCTTCAGGAAAACGATAATTAAAAAGATCGCGCATTTCTTCTGGCGCATTACTAAGCGCTACTAGACATTGACGAATGTCACCTGGCGGCAATACACCGAGTTCATCTCGCAATAGTCCGCTTGATCCGCCGTTATCGGCCATGTTAACAAGCGCAGTTAAATCTAAGTCGTGCTGCTTGAGAGCACTAAGAAGCGTAAAGCTACCGGTACCACCACCAATAACAACTATCTTAGGACGATTTTGTGGCATTGCTCTAGTATACAAGAGACGGAGTTAATTCGTCGCTTGTGGCTTTTTCTTGCGGTCGTGGTAAGAAAGCTGTCTACGCATTTGATCTAAGCGTACGATTTTGTTTTCAAAAACCTTCAGTAAACTTGAATACTGCC
>JAYVVJ010000028.1:0-5200 GCA_043787015.1 Candidatus Saccharimonadota bacterium
TTAACGCCGAAGGTAAACGCGGCAGCTACATGGATTTTGCTAGAGTATTTCGCCGCGAAGGGCAAGCCTGTCCAAGGTGCGGCATAGAAATTTTCAAAACACGTGTAGCAGGACGTGGCACGCATCTTTGCCCAAACTGCCAAAAACTAGTCGTATAGTCGGATAGTTTGATTGTTCTATTGTCATCCTCGCCCTTGTTGTCATTCCAGCGAAAGCTGGAATCTCCCTAGAAGATTAAGCAATACTAGAATTGTTGGGAGATTCCAGCTTTCGCTGGAATGACATGCATACTAACATTGTCTACGGCTCATGTCTTTGTGTAATAATAGGTGCACATGATAACGACTTTGACGGGTGAAAACAGTTTTGCTTGGGCTAAGATACTTCGCGAACAAGTAGATAAGTTCGTCGCTGAATTTGGCGATTTGGCCTTGCAGCGCATAGACGGGGAAGAGGCAGAATTTGCATCTATTTCAGAAGCCTTGAGCAGTCTGCCGTTCCTATCGAACAAGAAATTAGTCGTTCTAAGAAGCCCGAGTAAAAATAAGGACTTTCAAGAACGCGTTGAACAAGTATTGGCAGATGTCGGCGAGACCACCGATGTTATTATCATTGAACCTAAGCTCGATAAAAGGTTAAGTTATTACAAGTTTTTGAAATCTAAAACCGATTTTAAAGAGTTTAATGAAATGGATATCAATGGTTTAAGCACATGGCTATCGGCTCGCGCCAAACAGCTCGGTGGTTCGATTAGTCCTAGCGATGCACGCTATTTAGCAGAGCGAGTCGGGTTAAACCAGCAAATGCTTGGTAATGAAATCGAGAAGCTGGTACTCCATAATCCTGCTGTTACGCGCCAAACAGTCGATCTACTAACAGATGAAACTCCACAAAGCACGATTTTTCAATTATTAGAATCGGCCTTTTCTGGCAATAGTCGAAAAGCTTTGAAGCTATATCAAGAGCAAAGAACCTTAAAGGTAGAGCCCCAGCAAATTGTAGCGATGATCGCATGGCAACTTCACGTATTAGCAATTATTAAGTATGCCGGCGACCGATCAATCGACGAAGTAGCCAGAGATTCTAAGATAAACCCATATGTACTTCGTAAAAGCCAAGCAATTGCCGATGAATTGAGCCTCGCGCAACTTCAGGCTTTGATTGAGCAACTACTCGCTATCGACAACAAAAGTAAATCTACAAGTATCGATATTGATGAAGCATTAAAAAACTACCTGCTGACATTATCAACAAAAGCGTGGGTTGATTAGTGATTTGGGATTGGAGATTTGGGAATAATCTCTAATCACCAATCTCTAATCTCAATTCTGAAACATTATTTCTTCTTTTTGGCGACTGCTTTTTTAGCAGCTGGTTTCTTGGCAGCGACCTTCTTTGGTGCAGCAGCCTTCTTGCTTCCAGTGTGCTTAACACCAGCAGCCTTGGCCTTAGCAGCGGCTTGCTTCTTTAGGCGAGCAGCTTTGTTCTTGTGGATGATACCTTTTTTGACAGCCTTGTCTAGCTTGCTTTGAGCGGCACTATGAGTCTTAGCAGATGGGCTCTTTGAGAAGAGATTTAGAGCGGCCTTAAGGCTGCGCTTAGTCTTGCTATTACGGATAGTAGCCTTCTTGGCTGTCTTAACACGCTTTTTTGCTGATTTGATTAGGGGCATTTAATTCCTTTTGCTTAAGATATATTAATGATTCCAGCTAACTATACAGGGGTGACAGCGCTTTGTAAAGCGCTTAAGCTAGGGGATAGGGGTCAGGGATTAGGGTGTAGTTCGAATCCCAATACCCTAGCCCCTGAACCCTATACCTTAGCTTCTGTTGTCAAACATGAGCATTTATGATACATTTACTACTGAAACTACCCTAAACAAAAACTAAATTAACATCTATGGACAGTGCAAGAACCGAATTATCTGAAAAATTGAAGACCGCCAATAACGTATTGGTGACGGTTAGTCGCAATCCTACAGTCGACCAATTGTCGGCTTGTATTGGTCTTACTTTGTTACTTAATAAACTCGGTAAACATACGGCCGCTGTCTTTAGCGGGCAAGTTCCATCAACTCTTGAATTCTTGAAACCAAACGAAACTTTGGAGAAGAACACCGATTCACTCAGAGATTTCATAATTGCTCTAGATAAAGCCAAGGCCGACAAGCTACGCTACAAAGTCGAAGATAATGTTGTTCGTATATTTATTACTCCTTACAGAACTTCTATTAGTGAAGCTGATTTAATTTTCAGTCAGGGTGACTTCAATGTTGATGTCGTAGTAGCGCTTGGCGTTCAAAAACAAGAAGACCTCGATGAAGCGATTACTGCGCACGGAAGAATTCTGCATGATGCCACTGTCACAAGTATTAATACTTCAGAAGAGGGCGGGCTAGGAAGTATCAATTGGGTGGACAAAACAGCCTCCAGCCTTGGTGAATTAGTAACTGAATTATCACAAACTTTGGGCAACGATTTGATCGATGGTCAGATAGCAACAGCTCTATTAACAGGTATAGTTGCTGAAACTAACCGTTTCAGTAATAACAAAACTAGCTCTCAGACAATGAGTATCAGTGCAGCTCTAATGGCAGCCGGAGCTAACCAGCAATTGGTTGCCACAAAACTCCAAGAATCAGGCAATGTCTCGATGCAAGTTCAGCAAGCTCCAGACTCTGCAGCGCCTAACAATCTAGTTTCAATAGTTCATGATACTCCGCCAGCTTCTCCTGCCGCTGTACCGACTTTGGCTGATCAAATTCCTGGTCTTGAATTACCATCTGTCAGTAATGTTGAACCAGTCGATGAGCCAGATTTTTCTAGGCACTTAGCTGAAGCCCCATCCATGGGCGGAATGTTAACGGCTAATACCATGCCAGAAGGCCTTGATCAAACAGTCGACCCTATGAGCGCTAACTCTTTGCCACCAATCCAAATGCTCGATCATAATGCTTCGACCGCCAATAATCCTGCGTACAGCGGCCCTGACAATGGCCCGCAAATTACCAATATCAAAGGCTATGTACCAGATACCAATCGAGCAGCTTTCACTCCGCCTCCAGCATCATGGAAGCCACCAACTGCTCCGGTAGTATCAAGTAATTTAGCTTCGACTGGCGCCGCTTTCCAGACTTTAAGCGAAATAGAGAAATCAGTTGCTAGTCTGCACCTAGAAGAACCTGCACAGCTAGACGATGCCAGAGATGAAGTAAGCAGGGCGCTAGCTTCTGCACCGGCTATTCCAGGTCCGGTTGAAGCTCTTAATGCTCAGCAACTTGGCGATAATTTGCACGAACCAGCTCCTGAAAAGCCGCAAGTAACTGATACGACAGCTCCTCCTCCAGTGCCACCCCCAATTCCATTCCAATTCAAGCCCCCAGGCGCCTAAAGCCGCTCGCGGCGTAGTCATCAGTAGTCCGTCATCTGTAATCAGTCTGGAATATGTTTTTACTGATAACTGATTACTGACAACAGATAACTTGTCTTGGGGTACACTTGATGTATGCAAGGCTTACTTTTAGTTGATAAACCAGCTGGTTGGACTAGTTTCGACGTCGTTAATTATGTGCGTAAGATCGCGCGGCAAGCGGCGCTGGTTGAAAGTTATAAAGTTTATAAAGTAGAAAGCGAAAAAGCCGGGATTGCTTTAGACTTTACGAACTTTCAACTTTCAACTCGTTTACCGAAGGTAAAAGTAGGGCATACTGGCACGCTCGATCCGTTTGCTACTGGTTTGTTAGTCCTGTTAATCGGCAAAGAATTCACGAAACGGGCATCCGAATTATCTAAATTAGATAAAGTCTACGAAGTTACTATGAAACTTGGACAAACTAGTACCACCGGCGATCCTGAAGGGGAAATAACCGATTTTGTAAGTAGTCATCCTGAACGAAGTGAAGGATCTTTCGCTATCGCTCAAGATGACGAACCCAGCGAATTAGAACTGGAGCTAGCCTTTGCAAAATTCCGAGGTGAAATTACACAAACTCCACCAGCCTATTCGGCGATTAAGATTGATGGTCAACGAGCCTATGATTTAGCTAGAGCTGGCAAAGAAGTCATAATTCAACCGCGTAAAGTCACGATTAACAGATTAGAAATTACTGAATATAATTATCCAGAAATTATGTATGTAGCTGATGTCTCATCCGGGACTTACATAAGAACTCTTAGTGAAGACATCGCTAAAAATCTGGGAACTGGAGCCTACACGACTAAACTTCGAAGAACATCAGTTAGCACCTATTTAGTACAAGATGCGGTTAATGTCGAAGGCTTAGGTGCAGAGGTTGTTGCTAAAAATCTACACAGCAGTCTTTAGAATCCAAGAACTTGCACAATGTTATTTAAAGTAGTATAATATGTCTTAATTAAGGAACTTATTGTTATGGAATTTAAAGAGATTTTTGATGAAATGTCAGATGTAGAATTGTTAGGAACAGCTAACGATGCGCTTGAAGTTGCTAAAGGGCGCGGAATTAATCTAAATCTTATTGCTGGAAAACTTGCTGTCGCACACGAAGCAGAAACACAAGATTCTGTAGTAACTAAAGAATCTTTGATCGCCCAACTGCCGTTTGCTTACTCTGGTTACCGATCTGTTATGGAGACTCTCAAAAACGGTGAAAATGAATCCGGACGGTTTGAAGTTGCTTCGCCTAAAGATATAAATTACGAGTTTGACACCTGGTTCACTAACAGTAAGATTAAAGCTGTCAAAGGCCTCCAAGAAAATGACCCAGATCTTACATTCACATTGGTCGCTACGCCAAATTATTTTGTGTCTGCTTCAACAATTGCCAACGCTAAGCGTTCCCATATCGATAGCGAATCTTTCTGGAGAATGTACACAACTAAAGAGCTTTCAGGTACAAATCCAGGTAATGGCAAGGCAGTTAAGTTTAGTCTTATATCTAATAAACATGCCATTGGAATGAGAGGTACCGTAAGAAAGCAACGATCAGCTCTAAATAATTTACATAATAAGTTCAAAGAAGTTTCAGTTCCAAGTCCGCTCGAAGCCATGACATTTTTTGAAAGGCTGTGTTTTGAAGGTGTTATTTTATATGATAGCAACAACTTCGACAAAACTTACACCCGTCACTTTAATCTTCCTGAACATCGCATCAATGGTTGGACTGAAGTGCTTGTCTCTCGTATCAACGAAGATCGTGTCGCGCGATTTGATGGCTCACCCT
>JAYVVJ010000029.1:0-2152 GCA_043787015.1 Candidatus Saccharimonadota bacterium
CAATCTTGACCCACTAAACGGTCGTGATGTAGCATTTTTACTTGTTGGCATTCGTGCTGATGGCTATTCCAATTCAGCTGAAGGTATGCTTAAGCTGCTAAGTCTTCACAATGGTACAATTGATGTTCAAACTAGCAACAACCAGTCTATTCTAGCAAACAGCACAACCGCTGTATCTGCCGATCAGCTCAAACACGGTGTATTCAGTACAATGCTTGACAACAAAGTCTTTAAGAACAGCCGTAACTGGTATGTCATTCCCTTCTGCTCTGACATTAACCAAGCTTTCAAGGGTCGCAAGAACTCATACCTCAAATTCGGCAAGAATTACAAACTAGTTATTACTCCTCCTGCTGCGGGAACAGCTGCTGTGCAAACACTAACCATGCTTGGTTCTAATGCTGGTGGTTACAAACTAGCTTACAAGGGTGACACAACTAGCACACTGGCGTTCGGTGCTACAGCGGCAACAATCCAATCAGCTCTAGCAGCTCTGCCAAGTTGGTTAGATTATCCCGGACAGCCTCTCACAGTGACTGCTTCGGGTGCTCTGTCTGCAACAGCCACTCTGACATTCCCTTCGAATATCGAGCCTCCTAACGAGAACTTAGTTCAAGTTGTTTCTGAATCTCTTAACAACTCTGGCACTCCTGACCAGCCCGCTAGCACTCTATCGACTGTCGGCGTTGCTGGGTGGACAACTGGCTCTGCTTACACAGTCGATGTATATGGCTTCTATCACCGTATGATTAATACTCAAGGCGGTAAGATTGCCGTATTCGACTCTGAGGCTGATCTCTAGGCGGCATATAAAATAATTAGTAATAATTATATAGCCCCGTATCAAACTGAACAAACTTCTTTTTTGTATAATTCTTTGTTTCACTTAGTATACTAGACATCATGGCTGAACGTGTGTTACTGAAATCTCGTGACGCAACTGCATCTTCTTCATCCACAAGACAATCATACGCCTGGATTCTGCAATCCGGTGCAAATGTGGAAGGACGTTATCGTGTGGCTTCTGTTTCAATGCCGAACAATCTGTACAACGTTGTAGCTGGTATTAATGATGTCGTTTATACTAGTTTAGGAAATGCAACACTCACTCCTGGCTACTACACGGCAAGTACATTCACCACAATGTTGCAAGTTGTTTTACGCACTGCACAAGGAAATAACAACTTTACAACAGCGTATTCTTCAGATACAAAAAAGATAACAATCTCAAACGTAGGCGCATTCACATTAAACTTTGCAACAACAACCGCTTCAGCTGCATATCTGTTAGGTTTCGCTAATGCTAACACATCGTCTGCAACTTCGCAAGTCGGTGACTATCCTGTTAACTTGATTTACACACAATCTCTTGCGTTTGAAGTATCCAACTCACAGTCAGAGGAAATCGTAACTAGCGGTTCTGGCAACACTGCTCGCGGTCATATCTATGTGGCATTCAACGCTGTAGACTATGGCTATTACTTCGTGCAAACTGCCAGAGACATCACACAATATGTTGATTTCAGCAATCCTACAAACCGCATTCAGCTTAACGTTTGGGATTCATACGGCAATCCTCTGTCTCTCATGAATGCCGACTTTGAAATCTTACTTGAGAAAGCTTGTTAGTCTGTATGTTTGGCAGTCTGTAAGTTTTACACATATAATATTTTTTTTCGTCAATAGATATTATCGGTATGTTAATATATTTCGACACGATAAGAAACAATATGTCTACTAAGTTAGCTACCAAAACAAGCAAGAAGAAAGTTACCATTGAGGAGCCTCAGCCTGAAACGCCTGAAATGAAGACAGAGACCAAGACAGAGACCAAACGTAACATCAGAGGTCGTCCTCCTGAGCCTAATGAAGTACGTATTAACAAGGCAGTTACACGAGTCACACGAGCAACTTCTGAGGCTGAAAAGGATCGCAGAAAGCTATCTTATTTACAAAAAAGAGCATTACCCAAAGCTAAACAGCGTCTTACAGCTGTCGAAGAACAAATTGTCGCAATCTCTTCGCGTGTTGCACAACGAGTTGAAGTTGTTGACAAATCAAACGATGATGAACTCGATCACATTCCCAGCAGAGAATTCAACGAAGATGCCGAGGATAACGAAGATGAGATAGAGATCACAGAAGACATCGC
>JAYVVJ010000030.1:0-5159 GCA_043787015.1 Candidatus Saccharimonadota bacterium
CATTTATCTAACAAAATACTCTGTAATGAGGCTACGCTGATGCGTATTTCCGATTCACTAGTTGAAAAACTTCTAGCTAAGGCCGGCAAAATTACCAAGGATCAGTTGAACGGTCTTCATGAACAAGAAATTTCTGAAAAGAAACCGCTTCAAGATTTGGCAGTTAAGAACAATCTTATTTCTGAAAAAGACCTGACCAAGCTATACGCAGATGAAATTGAAATTCCATTTGTAGAGCTAAATGCCAAGGAGATAAAGTCCGAATTCCTTAAATTACTACCTGAGAGGATTGCCAGACAATACAACGCTGTGGTTTTTGATGTTGACGCCAAGGGCGCTAAGTCCGTTGCCATGCAGGACCCAGACGACATTCAAGCATTAAATTTTTTGCAGAAATTACTTGGAGCTGGACTTAAGATTCACATTACTACCAGCAGCCTGCTACAAGCTGCCCTTGACCAATACCGAGGCAATATTAGCAGCGAACTAACCAAAGTAATTGCGGTTGAAGACGAATCTGCCAATGACGAAGAAGTTAATGAGGAAGATTTAGCTGAGGATTCGCCAGTTGCTCAAACTGTTAACATATTAATCGAATACGGCGTTCAAGCTGGTGCTAGCGATATACACATTGAACCTCGTGAAGATTTCGTGGTTATTCGATATCGCATCGACGGCATGCTCAGAGAAGCTAATAAATTACCTAGAAAACTGCTTGGCGCATTAGTAAGCCGCATCAAAATACTTAGCAATCTAAAAATTGACGAAAAGCGTGCTCCACAAGATGGACGATTCAAAGTAGAAGTCAGCGGTCAGATATATGCTCTGCGTGTTTCAACTCTACCGATACTTGATGGCGAGAAAGTAGTTATGCGTATTCTTAATGAGTCGACGAAACCTGCTAATTTTACTGAGCTTGGTTTCTGGGGTAAGGCGCTTGCCGACTTACAGCACGCTATTGTTCAACCACATGGAATGGTCTTAGTAACAGGACCGACTGGTTCGGGCAAATCAACTACTCTTTTCAGTGTGTTGAGCGAACTCAATAAGCCCAATGTGAATATTTCGACTGTTGAAGATCCTATCGAATACCACGTTGTTGGCGCTAACCAAACTCAAGTCAATCCACTAGCAGGAATGACTTTCACGAATGGTCTAAGAGCTCTACTAAGGCAAGATCCGAATATTATTATGGTGGGGGAGATTCGTGACGGTGAAACAGCCGACCTCGGCGTCCAGGCATCACTGACTGGTCACCTCGTCTTTAGCACGTTGCACACCAGTAATGCTGCAACTTGTCTTCCCCGCCTACTAGACATGGGCGTTGAACCTTTCCTTATAGCCAGCACAGTGCGTGTTGTAGTCGCTCAGCGACTTGTAAGAAGATTATGTGTCGATTGCCGCGAACCGTTCAAACCAGATGCCGATTTCATGAAACAACTAGATAATAGTTTCGGAATCGACAAAAATGGTGGAATTAAACGAATGAATGAACTTGAAGCCACGGCCCTAAAAGACGGCATAGGTACCCTTAACAAATCCAAATCTACTGGTGATACTGATGAACTTAGCTCAAGTAGCAGTTCGATTACTCGTCTATGGAAAGCCCGTGAAGACGGCTGCGATAACTGTAACCACAACGGTTACAAGGGACGTATTGGCATCTACGAAGTCCTGACTAATTCGTCTGCTATCCAGAAATTGATTGTTAGCAGTAGCGCCAGTGAAGACATAGAGAAAATGGCGGTCAGCGAAGACATGCTAAGCATGCAGCTTGATGGATTTATTAAGTCATTGCGCGGCGAAACAACCATCGAAGAAGTCTTAAGAGTAACATCACAGGAATAGTTATGAATAGACTACACTACGTTTCATCAGGGTTTAGAGGTCAGGGTTTAGGGGTCAGCAACTTTCTTCACCCTGTCTCCTTCACCCTACCCCCTTCTAACCAGAGGTTAGACAATGCGATTTAATTACAAAGCCATTACTAGTGAAGGCAAGACAATCTCCGGCTCGGCTGACGCCGCAAACAAACAGTCACTTATAGCTACGCTTCGAAAGCAGAATGTTCATCCTATACTGATAGAGTCAGCTAAATCCAAGAAAAAAGGTCAGTTATTCGGTCCCAAAAAAACTGTCAAACTACTCGACTTAGTTATCTTTACTCGTCAGCTTTCGACAATGATTTCAGCAGGTGTACCACTCACAAGATCGCTTGCGTCATTGCAGGGCGATAGCGAAAGTCCTTATATGCGAGAGGTGTTAGCCGGAATTACCAAGGATGTTGAGAGCGGCACTCCTCTTGGCGATGCTTTTGCCAAGTACCCCAAAGTTTTTTCCGAAGTTTACGTCAACATGGTCAGAGCCGGCGAAGAAGGTGGAATTCTGGATGACATACTTCAGCGCCTAGCTACCCAAGTCGAACAAGACGCTTCGATTCGCAAAAAAATCAAAAGCGCCATGATGTACCCGATAGTTATATTTAGCATAACTATACTGGCGTTCTTTGGCGTCATGTTATTCATCGTTCCTAAACTGGGTGAAGTCTTAACAAGTCTGGGCGGACCAAATGCCAAGCTACCTATTTATACTCAAGTCTTACTTGATGCATCTAACTTCTCGGTACAGCCATCTATCATGGGACATATCCCAATCCCTCTAATCAATAAAATACCGAACTTAGTCTTGATAATGATTATTATTGGGATTGGTATCTTCTACTTACTTAGATACGTCAAAACGCCGGCAGGAAAATACAAATTACATGCCCTATTGCTGAAAATACCGGTTATTAAAGTTGTAATTCTGAAGATTGCTATCGCTCGTTTTTCTCGTACTTTTGCCTCATTAATGTCATCCGGGGTTAGCGTTCTCGACGCTCTGGAAGTAACCGGAGCGGCGTTAGGCAATAAAGTCATCGAAGCCGAACTCGAGGCGGCAGCTCAAGAAGTCAGAAACGGCAAACAATTAAGCGAACCAATCAGCCAAAGTCCACACTTCCCACCGATTGTCGCTCAAATGCTAATGGTCGGAGAAGAAACCGGTCAAATCGATACCGTTCTAGTTAAAATAGCTGATTTCTATGAAGAGGAAGTAACAGTATTAATAGACGGCTTAGCAGCAATTATTGAACCGATAATGATTCTATTTTTGGGCGCTGGGGTTGGATTAATCGCCGCATCGGTCATGGGCCCAATCGCCAACTTGTCTAAAAATATTGGTGACAGCTAAAACTACTTATACACAGAGGGCTTGACCTCATTGCACTAATGGTTATAATCAAGGTTAGATACTTGCGCGGCCTATAGTCCGTAGCCAAGATCAAAGGAAATAATTAACAATAAGAAAGAAGGGTGGGTCCTTAATGATCTCTCTAAAGAATAATAAAAAAGGTTTTACAATCGTAGAACTCTTGATCGTGATCGTTGTAATCGGTATCTTGGCACTATTGGTAGTTACTACCTATGGTGGAATCCAAGCTAAGGCTCGTAACTCACAGCGTTCAGCTGACATTGCAGCCGTACAAACACAGTTAGAAGCATACTTCAGCGAAACTGGAAACTATCCAAGCTTAGCTAATATGAATAGTGCTACATGGCTCAGTACAAATATGAAGAGCCTGGATGCAGAAGCTTTATCTGATCCATCAAACGCTACACAGAGCAAGACTTTCCTAGTTGCTGCAGCAGCTAGATCATATGCCTACGCTCCGCTTAACGCCGGAGGTACTAGCTGTGAAGCTGATAGTACTACATGTGTTTCATACACACTAACTGCTACCTACGAAGGTACTGTTAACGGTTCAGGTACATTAATTAAGAGAAACTTAGGCTAATAAGTTAATCTGAACTTGAACAAAACCCCGGGGTAACTCGGGGTTTTGTAATATAATTATCATAATGATTATGGTTAAAAACAATCAGGGTGGATTTACAGTAGTCGAAATACTGGTAGCTATTGCGGTAGCCGGAGTAATGATTGGCTCTTTAAGCGAAGTTATAACTAGCTATGTCCATACGGCACAGCGTGGCCGCAACCTTAACTCTGCTAATTCTTATGTTGAAGCTAAGATTGAATCATTGAGAAATACCGGCTATAACGGACTAAGCGATGGTACAACCAGCCTGACTAGCGAGTTGCCTAATCAGCTTCCGCCTAATCGAGCCTCTTCATTAACCATATCTAGTCCATCGACAGGCATAAAGCAGGCTGACATTTCTATTTCCTACAAAGACCAAGGCAAGACTCTGTCTTATTCTTATAGAACATACATCGGAGAACTCGGTGTTGGGCAGTAAACTTAAATCAGAGTCTGGATTCACTCTAGTAGAATTAACTGTGGCTGTGTCTTTGATGGGAATCATTGGCGTAGTATTTATCGGTATGATTAGCAATTATTTCGTACTTATAACGCGAAATAATACACTAGCTGAAATGACAGTAAACTCCCAGAACCTACTTCGTACAACAGTTGAGAATATACGTTTCGGTGATGGCGTCAGACAAACCAACTTGATAACAGATTCTAATTCGCCAAATGGTGGCTGGAATACTAACAATAGTAGCTTTGTTATCATAATAGCCGTGCCGGCATTAACTAGTGCTCGTGCTTACATTATTGACCCGTCTACTGGTAGCCCTTATATGAACGAGTTAGTCTATTATCGAAATGGCAATAAATTAATGGAAAGAGATCTAGCCAATCCTAGTGCAACTGGGAATAGAATTAAAACAACTTGCCCTTCTAACTTAGCCAGTAGCAGTTGTCCTGAGGACAAATTGTTGGCTACATATGTTAGCGCGATGACATTTACTCTATACGACCAAAACGCCGTGCTCACAACTATTCCGGCTGAAGCTAGATCAGTTGCAATTTCTCTGACTATTCAGCGCAATGCAACTGGCCAACCATTAACTGTCAGTAACAGCATTCGCGTGACATTAAGGAACAGGTTTTAATATGAAGAAGATTTTAGGACAGAATGGCTCGATACTGCTAGTGTTCTTGATTAGTATGCCGTTTTTAATAATTATTGCTATGAATTATATGCAGTTGGCACTAACTAGTTTTCAGGTCGCGCGATTAGACCAATTCCATACTAATGCTCAACTAGCGGCTGATGCTGGAGCAGATTACGCTATACAGCAGATAAATTTAA
>JAYVVJ010000031.1:0-2143 GCA_043787015.1 Candidatus Saccharimonadota bacterium
CTTCCAGTTCCAGTCAAGGAAGAAGAAATCGAAGCAGTACTTAAGGACGGCGTCCTTACTATCAGCTTCGGTAAGCTCCAACAAGATACTATCAAGAAGATTCAAGTCTTATAGATCAGTTATCGCAGCAAACAAAAATCCCCTCGTTATGAGGGGATTTTTAATTCGCTTGGAATTTGTACTATCCAGCTAAACCGGTACCGGTTGCAGTGTTTATAACGAAGCGTACGAGGAACTGTGCTAGGGCAACAATGATCAAACCTATGATGGCATAGATAAGAGTATTCTTGGCGCCTGATACGCTGTTACTGTCACCACCTGAGGTGATGTATTTGAATCCGCCGAAGATCACCATAATAACTGCAACTAAACCAACAATTATCGAAAAGACATTGATGATTGAGGCAGCAAGAGTCCTTATTGAAGCAGTAGAGCTGTTAGTTTTACAGTCAGTTGCACCAGTTCCTATGTTGCTACCTTCACAAAGACCGGTCGCTATTGATGCGACAACAGGATCACATGGCTTCAGTTGAGTTGAAGTAACTCCTGTTGCGCATGTTGGATTTGCAGCTGACGCTACTCCGACTACTAAGCCTGGAGCTAGCAAGGTTAAACCAGTGATTGTTACTAAGATATATCTTTTAATTTTATTGATCATTTATTTTACCTTTCTTAAGTATTCTTAACTTATATCATATTAATCAGTAGTCTGGCAAGTTTAACTTAAGCAGTTATGTTATTCAATACGAAGCGGACCAGGAATTGGGCAAGAGCAACCACAAGTAATCCAATAATTGAATATGTCAAAGCTGTTCTGGCCTTGCTGACACGATTACTGTCGCCTCCAGAAGTGATAAACTGCAATCCAGCTATTATTATCATAAACACTGTAATGATGCCGACAATTACGCTTAAAGTATCGACTATTTTCTTAACTAAGGTATAGATTGTGTTCTTTCCTGAAGATGAAGTGTCCTTGCTGCAGTCTACGCCTAAATTTTTATCTAGACTCAAACAAGCCTGTTCGCTAGAAGCCGAAGCATAAACTGTAGAATTATTAGAAAGGGCACTTAGTCCTAGGGCAGAGAAAACAAGAACAAAAACACCTAATATAAGTCTGTTTAACATGGTATTTAGGCGATGCTCCCTAAAGTTATTCTTACAATTACCTGAGCAAGTGCTGCGATAGCCAAACCAACTAAGCTATAGACCAGTGAACTACGAGCCGAGGCTATGGCATTACTGTCTCCATTTGCCAGAGTCATCCTAAGTCCGCTAATTATGATCATAATAACTGAGGCAATGCCTATGATTATCGACAATATCTGTATTACAGAACGTATCGCGCCGAGTATAGGGTTCGTTTTAGTATTTTGACCTTTTTGAGCATCGGTACATACTACCGGTTTGCCGTCGGCACCTATAGATCCGGATCCGCAATTATTAAACAGCTCTACAGCTGCTACTTGATTAGTAACTGCAAATGTTGCCGTGACTAAGATCATAAGTGAAGTAAGTGTGGTTAGAAATAATTTCATATATTCCCCAGTACGAACGTAACAATAATTTCAGCGGCGGCGATGACTATCAGACCGATAATTGCATAAAGTATGGTGCTGCGGGCTTTACTGGCCGACTGCGGATTACCAGCGGAGGTGACAAATTTTAGTCCGGCGATGACAATAATAAGTACTGCTACTGCTCCAAAAATACCTAAAGCTATCTGTAGAATTTGTTGAAGCTGTACGCTGCTTGCGTCTATTACTGGTAAGCCAGTTAAACAGTCATTTCCGTTTTCAACTTTAGCGCCTTCCTCACAAGTTTTAGCGAACAGTTTTACTAAAGAGGTCGGGTCAATCATTTAGTTAATACTCCCGGCTATAAATCCGACTATTACAGAAGCTAAAACGGCTATGGATAAACCAATTAAAGCGTTGATGATTGCGCCGCGAGCGTGTGCGGTGTTTTCAGGTTCACCCTGACTGGTTATGTATTTGAAGCCGCCCGTGATAACAAAAACTATGGCAACGAGCGCCGCTATCCGGAGTAATATCTCTATTACAGCCGCAACAATAAGCCAGATGTCAGTCAAACTATTTATGGCAGGTGAGCATGCAATGTCAGGATCTGAAGTCAAATACTT
>JAYVVJ010000032.1:0-2114 GCA_043787015.1 Candidatus Saccharimonadota bacterium
GTGATCGCCGGCTGGCTCGGCGGCGACACTGCGAGGTTCAAGCGCCTCCTGCAGCAGCAGGAGGCGCTGGTCCAGATGACCTTGCCGGGCGACGCGGTAGCCGAGCATCTAGCCAAAAACAGCGTGGGCACTGCACAAACAGCTCAATTTTACTGCGACTAACTTTAAAGGGTTCGCTTTGCCCTGCCACGTAAGCTGCTGTTCGAGATTTATAATATGTGTTTGCCATTAAGACCATTGTAACAACTAAGCAAGATTAAGCGTCGATAATTAGATTTCTTCTAAAACTTTTATTAAATCTTCAGGCTTATCGATCAATGCTAAAGGCTTGGCAGCCACAAGATCTTGAAGTCTGGCGAAACCCCATGTCGCTGATATAACTCTAAGATTTATAGATTTCGCAGCTTGTATGTCACGAAGCTCATCTCCAACATAAAACGCATCTTCGATTGGTAATTGCTGCTCTTCGAGTAGCTTTCTTAGTGCGCTTGCCTTACCGAATATACTGACACTAGCTACTACTTTAAGGAAATACTCGTGCAGTTCATGATGATGCAAAAAATCATGCACATTATTGAGACTATTACTAGTTACAATAAACAGCTCGTGGCCTTCTGCGTGGAGTTTTCGAATTACTTCGGGCATCTCACTGAATGGTTGAATATTACGTATATCGTTGCTCATCGCTTGTCTACCCCTGAAGTATAACAATGGCAGCTTCCATTTTGGATACATCAAATATCTAGTCATGGCAGACATTGATTTGTGGCGCAAATCTGCACGTTGGGTGCTAGATAGTAGTTCAATCCCTACTTCACCGGCCAAAAAGTCAGCCACATAGTCAAAACTGTCAGCTATCGTGCCATCAAAGTCGAAGATTATTACGCTCATATGCTCTTTTAGTGTAGCAACTTAATTGACTGGTGCGTAATCGATATAGCAAGAGCCGCGTCCAGTTCGCTGGGCAAATTTCTGGTGAAAATCTTCGGCAATATAAAATGAACCAGCTTCTGCAATTTGAGTTACGATTTTCTCTGGGTGATGTATCTGAACGCTTCTAGCAACCTCTTCAGCGATTTGCCTTTGACGGCTATCAAAATAAAATATTGCACTTCTATAACTATCGCCAATGTCTGGGCCTTGACGATTAGATTCTGTCGGATTATGCATTCGGAAAAACTGCCTACAAAGGGCTTCGTAATTAATCACACTATGATTAAATTCAATTAAAACGGCTTCGGCGTGACCAGTGGTATGCGTGCATACTTGTTCGTAAGTTGGATTTTCAGTGTGACCACCGCTGTAACCGACTGTAGTGGAAACAACTCCAGGAACTTGATCAAAATAAAACTGTACGCCCCAGAAACATCCAGCTGCAAATAGGGCCTTTTCATTCATATTCAAATTATACCAATTAATCAGTTCTTAGTGCTTCGATTGGGTCGAGACGAGCGGCTCGCCTTGCTGGCAATAGGCCAGCTAAGGTTGTTACTAACATTAGAAATAGTATGAGTTCAGCTAGCTGAATTGGCTTGAATACCAGCAGGCTGTCTGAGCCAAAATTAAGCTTATTACTTATCCATGGGTTTAGTAGCAAACCGGTTGCAACTGCGCTAAGTGAGCCTATTAAGGCGCCCAGGAAGCCTATCCAGGTAGCTTCGATGACAAATAGTCCAAGTACTGACCTTCTGCCCATTCCTAAGGCTTTCATAATACCGATTTCACGAGTTCGCTCTAGCACACTAATGTACTGCGTGTTCACTACTCCGAAGAACGAGGCAACTAATGTGATAAAGCCAAATACTAAGATGATGACCTGTAATACATTAATAATCTGACTTATTAAAGCTTGAGTATCGGCCGCACTGACAGCGGCGAATCCAGCATTTTCAATTGCAGCCTTGGCGGCATCTAGCTTAACGGTATCTGTTCCATTTAAGACTCTGACAGAAACGAATAGGAATCTTCCAACGTTAATTGTACCGAAGTTTACATAATCATAGATTGAACTGGCATCAGTTTTGGAAAATATTAACGTAGTGCCGACATCTCCTGAAATCAAGGTCGAAGGCGCTGTACTAACAGCTTGAATCTTATAATCTCTAGACTCTGAA
>JAYVVJ010000033.1:0-2112 GCA_043787015.1 Candidatus Saccharimonadota bacterium
GAAGTTAAAGCTGACTTAAAATTTCAAAACAATTCTAACGTATTTACCGAAGTAAACACTAAATGAACTGACGTTGATTTGCACTATTCAATTTTTAACGAACTGATGACTATTTCGGAGACACTCATAGAGAACCCCCGTCAAGCCATTCAGAACATCATACTCTACTCTATCCCCGTAGGTCAAGATATAAACAGCATAACTATGATGTAATTCCCACACCAAGCTTTATTCATAAGCTTAAACAGTTCTATTCTTCTGTTGGTTCGTCGGTTTGGATGTCTATAGGTAACGCCGCTTGGTCGGATTCAGGTTCTTCGGAAGCGTCGTCAGTTTTGTCGACTAGAGCTAGAGATACGACCTCGTCAGCTTCATTTAGACGCATGATGCGAACACCTTGAGTAGCACGGCCTAGTGCTGGCACATCTTTGATACCTAGACGTATGGTTTGGCCATTCTTAGAGATGATGATGATTTCTTGATCATCAGTATCGCCAAGAGTCTTAACGCCTACCAATTCACCGGTCTTAGGATTAACGACAGCTGAGCGAATACCGACACCACCACGAGCGTGAGGTGTGAATTGAGCAACCTTGGTCTTCTTGCCATAACCGAATTTACTGATGACGAAGATGCTTGAACCTTCTTCGACGATATCCATACCAATAACTCGGTCATTCGGTCGAAGTCTTATTCCGCGAACGCCACGGCTGACTCGTCCCAGAGGCCTTGCATCCTTCTCGTGGAAGCGAATCGCTTGTCCTTGAGAAGTCGAGATGACAATTTCATCGTTGCCAGTAGTCATACGAGTCCATTTAAGTTCATCGCCAACATCAAGGTTGATAGCAATTAGACCGCTGTTACGAACGTTTTGGTACTGGACGAAAGGTGTCTTCTTAACAACGCCGCGAATGGTACACATAATCAGGTTGGCGGCATCGTCAGTTTTACTGACATTAATCACGCTACTGACTGTTTCTTCAGGTTGTAATTGTAATAGATTGACTAAGGCTACACCCTTAGCGTTCATGCCGACGGCTGGCACTTCGTAAGTCTTGAGTCGGAAGACACGGCCTTTATTGGTGAAGAATAGCAAGAAGTCGTGAGTTGAAGCGTTGACTACGTGCTCGATAGCATCTTCTTCTCGAGTCGTCATACCGCGGCGACCCTTACCGCCACGTCCCTGCTTCTTGTAATCGGCTATCGGACTGCGCTTGATGTAATTGGCAGTAGTTAGAGTCACGACCACCTGCTCATCAGCGATTAAATCTTCGTCGCTCATCTTACCGAGTTCAGAATTGACGACCTTGGTGCGGCGCTCATCGCCATATTGTTCCTTGAGTTCAGTCAATTCATCGCGGATAATCTTGCGGATTTTCTTCTCATCAGCCAAGATGGCTTCTAATTTATAGATAAGTTTCAGCAGTTCAGCTAACTCATCTTCGATCTTCTGGCGTTCTAGGCCGGCAAGAGTTCGAAGTTGCATCGCCAATATGGCTTTGGCTTGGATTTCACTAAGTTTGAACTTAGTGATCAGGTTAGCTTGAGCCTCTTCAGTAGTCTGTGAGGCACGGATGACCTTTATAACCTCGTCAATGTGATCAAGAGCAATCTTAAGACCCTCTAAGATGTGAGCCCGCTCCTTGGCCTTCCTGAGTTCAAATTCAGTGCGGCGACGAACGACAACCATACGGTGCTTAATGTGTTCCTGAAGGATGTCTTGAAGACCAAGAACGCGCGGCTGAATGCCGTCGATAAGTGCCATCATGTTGAAGTGGAAGCTCTGCTGCAATGGCGTCATCTTGTAAAGTTGATTCAATAACTTCTTAGGATAGGCGTCTCGCTTGAGGTCAATGACGATTCGCACAGTGCCACGAGATGTCTCGTCGCGCAGGTCACTAATGCCGACTAACTTCTTATCTCGTACTAAGTCAGCGATCTTAAGGACCAAACTTTCCTTATTTAGGCCATAAGGAATTTCGGTAATTATAATCTGTTGGCGGCCTTTGGCATTCTCAACAATTTCAGCGATACCACGAGTAACTACGCCGCCGCGGCCAGTAGCGTAAGCTGTGCGGATAGAATCGCGGCCGTAAATGACGCCGCCTGTTG
>JAYVVJ010000034.1:0-2104 GCA_043787015.1 Candidatus Saccharimonadota bacterium
CTCTGACCTCTGTTATTGATAGCCTTAAAGCTCTTGATACCAATGAAGTTTCTGTCCGTATTGTTGGCACCGGCGTAGGCGCCATAAGTGAGAACGACCTTCACCTAGCTCACACCTCGAACGCTATTGTCTATGGTTTCAGCGTTGATTTAAGCTCCAGCTCACGCCAGCAAGCTGCCCGCGACAAGGTTGAGGTCAGACTGTACAAGGTTATTTATGAGCTAATTGATGATGTTAAACTCGAGCTAACTCGATTACTAAAACCTGAGATTATTGAAACTGAAACCGGCCGCCTAGTAGTCAAGGGTATCTTCAATACCACTAAGTCAGAAGTTATCTGTGGTGGTGAAGTCACTAAAGGCAAGTTGATAGCACCTAGCCTAGCCAGAGTATTACGTGATAAAGAAGTCTTGGGCGAAGTTGAAGTCACCGGCCTGAAGCGCGGTCCTGCCGAAACCAAGGAAGTCTTCGAAGGCGAAATGTGTGGCCTAAGCTTCAAAACCCCTAAGCGCATCGATTTAGTCGAAGGCGACAAGATAGAATTCTTCTCCCGCGCCTCTGTTAGCCGCAGCCTCTAATATTGACATTTCATCCCTCTTATGGTAAGATACAGATATGTCCCTTTATGTAATTAAATCTCCTGAAAGTATACCTATTAAAGAGGTTGATTCGATTTTGCGCATAGAGCCTAAAGTCATTAGCATGGAAGGGTTCTTAGAACTTGGTAAAATTATCCTGCTAGATACTAACTTGAAGCCTCATAAGACACTTGAAGACAGCATGTCTTCTCGAGATGTCATAGAGTTGAACAAAAGCGTCTTTCGACATCCAGCCGGTAGTGCTTTTAGACACCATAAATAATGATACAATAAGTTTATGATTAAAATTGACGCTGGATTATTACAAGAATTAGGTCTCGCTAGCTTGCCTCAACAGGAGCGTGATGATCTGTTAAAGCACATATATGAAACCCTAGAGATGCGCGTAGGTATGCGTCTGGCCGATCAGATGACCAATGAGCAGCTTGATGAATTTGAGCAGTATTTTGAAGCCAAGGATGATGCCGGAGCTTTCGCTTGGCTTGAGTCAAATTTCCCTAATTATAAAGACATCGTTCAAGAGGAATTCGACAAACTTAAGAGTGAGATTGGCCAATCGGCGCCTCATATTCTATCTGCTAGTCAAGAACAGGTTGTGCCTGAAGTTGTAACAGCCGCACCAGCACCGGTCGAAGAGCAGGTTGTACATTTGCAACAGAACCCAGATGTCGGCCCCGCTGGTCCATATATTCCACAATCGCCTAGCCAGCAACCACCAGCCGGCCCACAAAACTAGTCATCCTGAGAGCAGTCGAAGGATATTTCCTTGTCATCCCAGCGAAGGCTGGGACCCAAACCAATCAATGCGCAACGCCAAACATGTCAAAAATGACAAGTAAAATAAGTATAGGATAAAAAACAAAATCTTTAATTTTATTAGAAATCCAAGCCCACATCAATCCTGCTGCTAATAAAATTAATACTAAAGAACGAAAAGCATCCGAACGCATCAATGATTCACGGTCGGAAACAATTCCTCTAAGTATTTGAGAATCAACACTTTTATCACCTGTAATTTGCAAACTCGCATCATTAGAGGATTTAAAATTTAAAAATAAAGTAGGTCTTAATGCAAATGTTAACGCCAACCCTGCTGTAAGTGCCAATGAATAAATTAAAGGTTTTTTGAGGTCATTGAAAGTTGGTTTTTGCTCACCAATTTGCTTCAGCGTCAAAATTGCTAACGTTACTAAAGCTAATTGAACAAGCGACATAATGGACGTAACTCCTCGAAATTTATTATAAACAGGGAAATAGCGCCGACCATCTGGTGGCGCCGAGCAATGGTGCCGAAGCAGCACGCTCATGGGCTGCGTGCGAGAGTGCGACCCCGGGCGTCGCACGTACCGTGCAACGCGGCGCGCGTTACGCCGCGACCGTCACCGACTACCGCGCCCAAGATCGACTGGTCGCGACGCTCTGCGAGGTCATCGGCCTGGGTCATGCGTGGAGCGGTGGCGCGAGTGGGCAGGCCTACAGCGACCCCAAAGGCCCGGATGCGTCGC
>JAYVVJ010000035.1:0-2100 GCA_043787015.1 Candidatus Saccharimonadota bacterium
CGAAACTTTCACCGATCCTTTAGTCGAATGCAAAGAGTGTAATAGCCGCTTCCGGGCCGATAAAATCGATGTCAGCAAGTGTCCTACATGTGGCAAAGAAAATACTTTCGGCGAGGCACGACTATTCAACATGATGTTCCGCACCAATGTCGGTCCAGTTGACGATGAAAGCTCTGTTAGTTACTTGAGACCAGAAACTGCCCAAGGTATATTTACGAATTACCGCAATGTAGTCGATAGCTTTTATCCTGATGTGCCATTTGGTATTGCCCAAGTCGGCAAGGCTTTTCGTAATGAAATTAGTCCGCGTGATTTTATTTTCCGTAGCCGCGAATTTGAGCAGATGGAAATTGAGTATTTCGTGCACGAGAATGAGTGGAATGAAGAATTCGAAAAGTGGATTGCTAGCATCGAAACGTTCCTGAAAGAACTTGGTTTACCCGACAGCAAGATTCACAAATTAGAAGTCGAAGAAAAAGACCGCGCTCATTACAGCAAGCGAACTATCGATTTTGAATATGATTTCCCAATCGGCCGCGAGGAATTGCTTGGCCTAGCTTACCGCACTGACTTCGATCTTCAGAATATCCAGAAAGCATCTGGAAAAAATATGGATTATCGTCCTAAGGATGGCAGTGATGCATTCGTGCCGCATGTCATCGAGCCAAGTTTCGGAGTTGAGCGCACACTAATGGCCGTTCTATCGGCAGCCTATACAGTAGACGAAGTGAATGGCGAGAAGCGTGAATTCTTGAAATTACCAGCCCACCTCGCACCTGTTAAAGTTGCTGTTTCACCACTGCTCAAGAACAAGCCTGAACTCGTCGCCAAAGCCCGCGAAGTTTACTCAATACTGAAAGCAGAATTCGGCGCAGTCATGTGGGATGATAACGGCAACATCGGCAAGCGTTACCGCCGCCAAGACGAAATCGGTACGCCATACTGCGTAGTCATCGATTTCGAAACTTTAGAAGGCGATACAGTCGACACCGTCACCATCCGCCACCGCGACACCACCGACCAGCACCGCGTAAAAATCTCCGATCTTATAGACTCATTGAAATTCTAATTGTCTAAAACACAATGTTATTTATGAATATTGTGGCGTACAATTCTATCTAAGAAATTTAGTTTGATAGGAGTGTAATGACTAATTCGAACGAAACAGAAAGAACACCAGGTGATGACCGTATAGGATCTAGGTTACTTACTACTAATTCGATTTATTCTGACTTCGAAAACTATGCAAATAGAAATGATGATTTTAGTTCCCACGAGCATATGAAAATAGGTTTGTATGACGAGTGGACGAACGATAACGAAATAAGTTGGGCAATTGGTTTTGCCGCAAGCCATATATATAACGGAAGTAGGTTTACTGGTAATATTTTTGGAATCACACTTGAACTTAGTAGTAAAATTAATTACTATTCCGATGATTTTATTAATGCTATTTCCGACAAGGAAGCCTACGAATTACCAAAAATTAATAAACTAACTGAACTTAAATTAGTTCATTTATCAAGTTTTACAATTAACCAAAACGCGGATCTAGCCTGGCTCGTTTCTAATACCTATACAACTACAGAGTATATTGGTGAAAATGAATCAGGACTTATGCAACACGATAAGCAATATTGCACAATCGAAGATATGCGTAATATAGAAATAATGAAACCCAAGTCTCAGCCTGATGCTAGTGACAGCTACCTTGAAATTAGCAAAGGGATTCAAAACGTATATATTGATGATCTTGCGAAGGAATTAAACGGCATAATAAAGGTAGAAGCATATTTGAAACGAATGCACGATGTATTTCTTGTTTTTCAAAGAGGCGATGAAAGCATTATAGATTTATCTGAACTGATGCCTGCATCATTTCTGAAATAGTTATAAAGGTTTTTGGCGCAAATGTTATCATATAGTTTAAGTGATTGAATATTATACCGATGGTAGTTGTGAGCCGAACCCGGGGAAGGGCGGGTTTGCTATTATTAAGAATATGGAAGTTTGTATCTTGGGAGGAGAGTCGGGCAAGGGGATTACAACCAATATCCGCATGGAAGGCTTGGCGATTATTGCCGCTCTCAAAGATGCAGA
>JAYVVJ010000036.1:0-2099 GCA_043787015.1 Candidatus Saccharimonadota bacterium
GTCGTAAGATCGACTTTACAAATACCATCGTCATTATGACTAGCAATGTTGGCGCAGCAAAACTGCAAAAGGAAGCCAGCCTAGGATTCCACGCCACCAGCACTACAGATCTGAAAAGTCTCGATCAGTTGCATGAGGCCAATATAGCTCACGTTAAAGACGAACTCAAGAAATTGTTTAGACCTGAACTACTTAATCGTATTGATAAGACTATCGTATTTCGTGCTTTGACCCAGAAGGATATCTACAAGATAATTGATCTACAAATTGACGATTTGAAATCGCGTCTACAACGCAAGGGTATGAGTCTAGAAATAAGTAATACAGCTAAGAAATACTTACTCGAAAACGGCTATGACGCGCATAACGGTGTTCGTCCTCTAAGGCGACTGATTCAAGACACAATCGAAGACCATTTAGCATTAGAATTACTAGATGAAAAGTACTCCAAAGGTGATATCATTCAAGTAGCAGCCAAAAACGGCGAGCTTGCCTATGTTACCTCAAACGAATAACTACTACCCTCAACCCAAAAAAAGACATCTAGTTTCAATCTTGCTTACAGTATTAGTAGGCAGTTTGATTGTTTTCGCCGGTTTTTCGCAGCGTCAGAATATCTATGATCAATGGAAGCTATATAATTATATTCCGTCTAAATCAGTCGCCGAACTTGCGACACAAGGCGGATTGACAGATTATGCCCGAAAGATATATTACGTTAATCATCCTCAGATACTAAAAGGTAATTCATTCACGGAGGCTTGCCCTAATGCTGACCGCGAAAAAACTATAGTTTTAGGTTGCTATAAAGGTGGCCAACAAGGCATATCACTGCTCGGTGTAACCGAACCATTATTGAACGGAGTAGAGCAAGTTACTGCTGCTCACGAAATGTTGCATGCAGCCTATGACCGATTAAGTTCTGGAGATAAAAAAATGGTTAATGGCATGCTAGAAAGTTTTTACAAAAATGAACTTCGAGACAGCCGCATTTTAGCGATTATTGCCGCCTATAAAATAAGTGAACCTAACGACGTTGTAAATGAAATGCACTCAGTATTTGGTTCCGAAATTACAAAATTACCTCAGCCACTTGAACAATACTATAAGCGGTATTTTACCGATAGAACCCTTGTAACTGGATTTGCAGCAAAATACCAGGCAGAGTTCACTAATCGTCAGAATGCAATTCTTAAGTATGATGAACAATTGATGGCTTTGAAAACACAGATTACAGCATCGGAAAGCGCATTGAGAGACAAATTATCGGCGGTTAATAATCAACAGGCCAATCTTCTGAGACTAAGAAATAGCGATGTTGAGGCCTATAATGCAGGAGTTCCTGGATACAATAAAATAGTTGATAAGTACAATTCTGAGGCAGATGCATTGCAGAAGCTAATCTCTAAATACAATCAACTTGTTATTAGTCGTAATGCAGTCGTCGTTGAAGAAGATCAATTGGCTAAACAGCTAAGTAGTGACGCTCAACAAATTAATAAATAGTTAAGAGAGTTTTCAGTCTATAGTTTGTATTTTATAGAGGTAATGGCTCGTTTTGTCTATAAACTATCAACTGTAAACTATAAACTAGCGTTCTTAGGTGATAAACTTTGAAGATTAAGAGGAGTTATTTTGGCTAAAAAACTGGCAACCAGATATGTATGTAGTAGCTGCGGACTGATGACTACTAGTTGGAGTGGAAAGTGTCAGCAGTGTGGCGAATGGAATACTCTTGCTGAGCAGCTTACACCAGCGACGATTGCTGGTAGTGTAGCTGATGGCAAAATTCTCACATCTCAATCTGTTACTGAATCTGTCAAAGCTGATCAGCCGCGCATTTCAACCTCTATCAAAGAAGTTGATGATGTATTCGGTGGCGGCATTGTAAGTGGTAGCGTAAATTTGATTGCTGGACAGCCTGGAATCGGTAAAAGTACTTTGTTATTACAGATGGCGTACTCTGTAGCTGCCCAAGTTCCAGTTCTATATGTCAGCGGTGAAGAATCGCTACATCAAATTGGCTTAAGGGCTCAACGCCTAGGAATTGTTAGACCGGAACTTCAACTCGCTACTACCAGCTCAGCTGACGACATTGC
>JAYVVJ010000037.1:0-2069 GCA_043787015.1 Candidatus Saccharimonadota bacterium
ATGAACCATGGCGGGGTAAGCGTAGACTTTAATATTTTTGAAGCCAGTTTGTTTCAGAGCTTTCTTGGAAAGTTTGGGCGGCATGTCTCGTTCATTTACGCCGTAGTCACGGACGGCCTTTAGTGACTGTTCGTGTTTTGAATGTCTATAGCCCGGCTCACACAATATAATCGTGCCACCGGATTTCAGCGATTTGTAAGCAGCGCTTAAGCCATCTAATTCATCTATAGAATGGTGTAATGAGTCGAAGAATAATACGGCATCAAATTCATTATCATAAGGCAGGCTGTCATAGTCCGAACAAATGAAATTCGGCATATTTGGCTCGGACGCGAAATGTTTTTTGGCGGCGCTAACAGCATCGGGCGAAATATCAACGCCGGTAACTTGATGACCAGCCTTAGACATAAACACACTGGTCCAGCCGGTGCCACAACCCAGATCCAGAATCTTTAAAGGATGCCTATCTTTGGGTAAGAGTGAAAAGACCGCGGCTATGTCGTGCAGTAACGAACCGACAGTTTCGGTATATGAGAATGGTTTTAGTAAAGAATGTGTAACTTCCTGTTCGCCGATTTTCTTGAAATAAGATTTTTCACCAGATTTTGCCATAGCTGAAGTTTAGCACAATAGTAGTAGCGTCATCCTGAGTGTTAGCGAAGGATCCGAGCTAGTCAATTTATCATTTTGCATTCCGCATTTAACAAATTAATTATCATTTACTAATTAATCATTTAGCCCGAATTCCAATATGTTTGATAAATGGTAAATATAGAAATAATTTGTTAAATAGAAAATGAACAATCTGTAAATAATCCTAAAGATTCTTCACTTCGTTTAGAATGACAATGTTGTCATTCCAGCGAAAGCTGGAATCTAATCAATTTACATGTTCCACTGTCCATGTAACATAGATGTAGCATGTAACAAGTATCATGTAAGCCTAGACTCTAATCTCTGCTACATGATGCTTGGTATATCTATGTAACATGTAATATGGTCAATGCTACATATTGGTTTAGGTCCCAGCCTTCGCTGGGATGACAAACGAGCGCTGGGATGACGGTGCAAAAGTTGGTATCATAGTGGGTAATGATTGTAGTAATTATCGCCGGGGGTTCTGGCACCAGGCTTTGGCCATTATCGACTCCTGATTATCCTAAACACTTGCTCAAGGTGGGTGGAGACGATCTGTCATTGTTGCAGAACACCTATAAACGCGCCAAGCGCTTAGCAGACCGAATCTATGTCGTGTCCGAAGCTGGTCATATACAGCACGTAAAAGATCAGTTATCAGAACTGCCTGACGATGCGTTTATAGTCGAGCCAGCCAGGCGTGGTACAGCTAGCTGTATCTTGGCAGCGCTCGTCCATGTGTCCAAACAAGCCGATAGCAATGAACCAATAGCTATATTGTCGGCCGATCACTACATTCGTGATATTGATGGCTTCGTCCATAGTTTCAAAACGGCCTCGGAGACATCTACTCAGACTGGACGTATAGTTCTTGTAGGTGTTGAACCAGATTATCCAGCTACTGGTTTCGGTTATATCGAAAAGGGTGAATTAAATAATGAGCAGACTTTCGTTTTCAATGTGCAGTCTTTCAAAGAAAAGCCCGACTACAACACGGCCGTAAGCTACTTAGCGAGTGGTCATTATCTGTGGAACTGTGGCTACTTCGTTGGGTCGATCAACACCTTCAAGAATGCCATGGAGCAGCATGCGCCAGAGCTTTTTGCTAACTTCCACAGACTTAACGAAACAAATCCCGATAATTACAGCGATACCTATTTAAGTTTTGAAAGTAACTCCATAGACTACGCCCTTATCGAGAAAGTTCCTGACTTACTAGTCGTGCCAGCTTCTTTCGATTGGATGGATCTCGGCTCATTCGGCGATTTACACAAAGCAGTAGATAGTGACGACAAAGGTAATCACGTACATGGCCTGGTCGAGACAGAAGATCTAGCTAATTCCTTCGTCCAAAATCACGAAGATAAACCAGTGGCCGTGATTGGGCTTGATAATGTGGTCGTCATCAATACTCCAAATGGTATATTGGTGGC
>JAYVVJ010000038.1:0-2058 GCA_043787015.1 Candidatus Saccharimonadota bacterium
TAGAATCTCATTTTCGGTTCGGAACCAATATTCACGACCGTTCTGTTCGGCAATTCCGTCATTAATTCTCGGCTGCCTGGTAGTATCAGAAACTACATAGTGATAATCACCAGTTTTTAATAGGCGCTTGATCCTAGTATTTCTACCCGATGAGGTTGGGCCAATAATTAATACTAGTTTGGTTTGAGATAAGGTAGCTAGAGTTGTCTGAGACAAATGATAATCGCGCAGTACTTCGCGGAATTCATCTATTCTAACAAGTTCATTCATCCCTTATTTATACCAGAATAACAGAGGTATTCCAAACTAATCACGCTTAAGCATGAGGGTGAATGCTTCTGATGGAATATCCACTTTGCCAAAGCGTTTCATACGCTTCTTGCCCTTGGCTTGCTTGGCCAGAACTTTTTTCTTACGAGAAACGTCACCGCCATAAAGTCCAATTGTCACGTCTTTGCGGAAAGCGCTGATATCTTCTCGAGCGATGAATCGTCCGCCGATAGCAGCTTGCAACGATACTGGGAAATTTTGCCTTGGAATAACTTCTTTAAGCTTAGCGACGGTTTCGCGGCCTAATTTATCAGCTTCACTACGGTGCACCATCAGGCTCAAAGCTCCGACAATATCACCGGCAACATAGAAATCAATTCTGACTAAGTCTCCGACACGGTAATCATCAAGCTCATAATTAAATGAGCCGTAGCCGCTAGTAAGACTTTTTAGTTGATCATAAAAATCGGTTAGTAGGTTGGCGAGTGGTGCCTCGAAATCGACAAGCGCACGGTCTTCCATATAGCTTAGGTTATTTTGCAGACCACGCTTATTAGAAATTAATTGAATAATCGCGCCAACATATTCTTTAGGTACGACGATCTCGCCCTTAATCCAAGGTTCGCTAATCTCTAAAATTGTTGACGGATCAGGCAAATCGCCTGCACTCTTAATATCAAGCTGTTCGCCGTTCATGAGTGACACATGGTAATCGGTAGATGGATTGGTCACTACAAGATCGATGTGGTATTCGCGCTCTAGGCGTTCTTTGATAATATCCATGTGAAGCAGGCCAAGGAAACCGATACGAACACCGAAACCTAGAACTGGGGAATTTTCTGGAGCAAATTGTAGAGCCGAATCGCTCAGACTTAGCTTCTCAATTCCATCTTTTAGATCAAGATATTGCTCACTGCTTTCAGGGAAAAATCCTGCATATACGAATGGATGAACATCGCGGTAACCTGGCAAAGCTTGATTGGCTGGAGCGCTAGAAAGCGTGACAGTGTCGCCGACCTTGGCCTCACGAGTTGATTTAAGATTAGTTACGATGTAACCAATTTCGCCGGCTTGTAGACTAGTCCCCGCTGTCATATCGGGTTTAAGTGCACCAACTTCTAAGGCAATTCCGACCGCACTTGTGGCCATCATTTTAATCTGAGAATTCTTATTAATTAAGCCGTCAAAGACTCGAACATAAAGGATTACTCCACGGTAATCATCGTAATAACTATCGAAGATTAAAGCGCGAGTCTCGGGAAATTCAGAGCTTTTTGGGGCTGGCACATCTTCGACGATTCGTTCTAGTATGGCTGGCACACCTTCGCCAGTTTTGGCCGAAATTTTCAATATGTCTTCTGGTTTACAGCCAAGTAAACTTACAATCTCAGCGCTTACTCGCTCAACATTAGCGGCGGGCAAATCAATTTTATTCATGACTGGAATTATTGTTAAATCTGCCGCTATCGCTAAGTAAACATTGGCCAGAGTTTGCGCTTGGATACCTTGTGATGCGTCAACTATTAGTAGCGCACCTTCACAAGCTTCAAGACTTCTAGAAACTTCATAACTAAAATCAACATGGCCAGGTGTATCAATCAAATTCAGCTCATAACCTTTGTAGTCCATACGCACCGGTGCTAACTTAATGGTGATGCCTTTTTCGCGCTCAAGATCCATTCGATCAAGAACTTGAGCTTTCATATCGCGCTTGTCGATGGTACCGGTTAGCTCCAATAGCCTATCAGCCAAGGTAGATTTACCATGGTCTATGTGGGCGATAATACA
>JAYVVJ010000039.1:0-4917 GCA_043787015.1 Candidatus Saccharimonadota bacterium
ACCAAATGTGATACGTACACAAACACCAAAACCATGCCAAGTAATATCAAGTAGGCAAACGATGTAATGGCATAGATACTGCGGCCATCATGACTAGCAACGTAATCAGGGATAAACCCAAACGCCACAACCGCTAAAATAATTAGAATAATCGAACTTAAAGCGTAGACTCCTATTATTCCTATCGGATGACGCTTAATTTTAAATATAATTTCTTCTTGGGCTAACTGCTCTAGTGGCTGCTGGGTTTGAGGATTCATTAGATAGAATTATATCAGTAGTTCGACGCTAAGTTAACTTAAGCACGTTAAACAATCATAAAAGCGATGACTGGTCCATGGACTTATCCTTATTCTTAGCTAGATGTTTATAGGCTTTAGGTGTGACCTTACGGCCGCGAGGCGTTCGTTCAATTAGGCCAATCTGCATCAAGTAGGGTTCATAGAAATCTTCGATCGTACCACGTTCCTCAGCAGTAATTGCTGCCAAAGTTTCAACGCCAACTGGACCGCCATCATAGTTTTCAATTATAGCTTCAAGTAACATACGATCAGCATTATCAAGTCCAAGTTCATCGATATCCATAAGTTCAAGTGACTTATGACTAAGTTCGGTGTCAATAATACCGTCACCGTTAACATCGGCGTAATCACGAACTCGCTTGAGTAGACGGTTAGCAATACGAGGAGTAAGCCTAGAACGTAAGGCAAGTATGCCAGCCGCCGGTTTATCAATCTTAACCTTAAGGATTCCAGCTGCCCGTTCAATAATCTGTTGGATTTCCTCTGGCTTATAGAATTCAAGTCGATGAATCATACCAAATCGATCCCTAAGTGGCGCCGCCAAAGAGCCGGTACGAGTTGTGGCTCCAATAATTGTGAACTTTGGCAGGTCTAACCTTAGGCTTCTTGCGCTAGGACCTTTGCCTAGCATAATATCAAGTTTGAAATCTTCCATGGCACTGTATAAAACTTCTTCAACTGTTCGATTAAGCCTGTGAATTTCGTCGATAAATAATATATCGCCGTCACTTAGATTGGTCAGTAGGCTGGCTAGATCTCCAGATCGCTCGATAGCCGGACCACTTGTGATACGAATTTGCGCACCCATTTCATGAGCAATGACACTTGCCATAGTAGTTTTACCAAGTCCTGGTGGGCCGTGCAACAACACATGGTCTAGGGGTTCGCTGCGTTTTTTTGCAGCCTTTATCGCCAGTTTTAGATTTTGTTTCAGTCTATCCTGACCAATGTAATTTTCGAAGTCTCGGGGACGTAAAGTAACTTCAAGCTCGATTTCCTTTTCGTCAATTGGATCTTCAGCAGTGTTGAGAATACGATCGATCATTTAGTGCCCCTAAGTGCTTGGGTTAATCTTTCTTCAGTCGATAGAGACGTATCAATAGTCTGCAAAGCCTTAATTGCATCTTGTGGCGTGTAACCCAGGGAAACCAGCGCTTCAACGGCTTCATCTTTCATTAAGCTATCGTCGGATTGTAATAGGCCAGTTGCTTCCAAATCGACAGATGCCAAGCCAACCTTATTCTTTAACTCAACGACAACTCGCTCAGCAAGACGCTTACCAACACCATTGGCTTGAGAAATAAATTTAACGTCACCGGCGGCGATAGCTTTCTTAACTTCAGTAGCCGCTCCGACACTTAACAGGTTTAGCGCCATTTTGGGCCCGACACCGTTTACGCTGAGTAATAATTCAAAGAAGTCTTTGGATTCGCGAGTCAGGAATCCGAATAGATCGTATTGCTGCTCACGAATATGTTCATAGATATAAAGTTTAGTCGGTTCACCGCTTACTAAACGTCCGTGATCTTCGTTAGTTACGAATAATCCATAGCCAACGCCGGCGACATCTAGTACGACTATGTCGATAAGTTTTTCGCTTACTACCCCAGAAAGTGTGGCTATCATCTGTTCATTATCTCATAGTCATCGAATGGGTGATAGCTGCCGCTAGAGCATCGGCGCAGTCGTCGGGTTTTGGTATGGCTTTGAGATGCAAAATAACTTTGACCATTTCTTGAATTTGCTGCTTTTCGGCTCGACCATAGCCTGTCAGAGACTGTTTAATTTGCAGTGGTGTATATTCAAAAATTTCTAGACCAGCCAATTTGCCAGTTAATAAAATCACGCCCCGAGCTTGTGATACGGTCATAGCAGTAGTAACATTTTGGGCAAAGAATAATTTCTCGACCGCCATCTGCTGAGGTCTGGTTTCGGCAATGATTGAAGTTAGTTCTTCAAAAATTGTTTGTAATCTTACGGCATCGTCTTCTTTGGCGGGAGTGCGAATTACACCAGCATCAACTAGTGTTGCCTTGCCTTTGTGAACGTCTATAACGCCGAAGCCGAGGATGCCAGTGCCTGGATCAATACCGATAATTCTCATAAGTCTATGGTAACAGTTATTCTGGCAAGTCGATGTCAAAGTTGACGTGAGTATTGGTGACATCATCGATATCATCGAGTGCTTCCATCAATCTCATAACTTTGGCGGTAGTCTCGGCATCAGTTAAATCAACTGTGACTTTAGGTACGTAGGTTAGTTCAGCTTCAACAACCTTAAGTCCAGCCGCAGTCAGTGCCGTGCGCACTAATGCCAGATTCTTCGGATCGGTGTAGATTAAAGATTCGCCGTCTTCTTCCTGAAGATCTTCAGCACCAGACTCTAGCGCTTGAATTAAGACGTCATCGCCTGTTGAGGTAACACGGATCAATCCTTTGTGCTCAAACTGGAATGCAACTGAACCTTTTTCGGCAATGCTTCCACCGTGTTTGCTAAATGCTAATTTAACTTCAGGATAGGTACGATTAACATTGTCTGTAGCACACTCAACTAAGATGGCAGTGCCGCCCGGCCCGTAACCTTCATATAGGATTTCATGAAGCTGTGCAACATCTTTATCTTTAACTCGGTCAATAGCTCGCTGTATGTTGGCTGCCGGCATATTGGCGGCCTTGGCCTTATCCATAGCCAGTCTCAAGGAGAAGTTAGTTTCAGGATCTATGCCACTTCGAGCGGCGATAGCCAGAGCATTTCCAAGTCTTGTGAAAACTGCACCACGGACGGCATCCTTGGCACCTTTAGCTCGTTTGATTGTTGACCATTTGCTATGTCCGCTCATGAGGATGCTCCTTCATTTAAGGCGTATCTATCTGTAATTTTATCATAACTATATGTCTTTGTCTTGATATGGAGGGCAAGTGTCATTAATAACACTAAGATATACACGCATAGCATTTGAGCTAACGACAAGCTAATTTGTTGCAAGAATCCGTGTGGCACACCAGCTAATAATTGAGCGATATCGAGCATGTAGGTCAGAATCAATACTGCTGGCCATGCCAACCAACCGACGAAACTAACTGCTAGCATTCCAGCCAGTCCTGCAATCAAACTAAGAAGCATAGCCAGCGGTATTAAAGTCACTACCAGCACATTAGCCGGCAAACCGATTAATGACATCTGTCCGAATACGTGAAGTACATAAGGCATGGTCATTATTTCGGCGCATAGGCTTTCTATGGCCACCATTATGAGAATTGATGTCTGCCACTTAGGCCTAAATCTTCTTACTAGTAATGGCGCCAGGACTAAGACTCCGAAAAAGGCCAAAAAGCTAAGATACCAACTAATATCAGACCAAATGTAGAATGGGTTGGCCCATGCGGTAATTGCGGCTGCGAAAAATATTAAATTTAGAGGTTTGAAATTTCGACCATAGTAACCTGCCGCGATACTTAACGTGCTAACTATTGCGGCACGAACGATTGAAGCGCTGGCGCCAGTCATCAACACAAACAATCCCATTAGCAAGAAAGTTAACAAGGTGGTCAATCGTTTTGACCGCTTCCCGGCTAGTCTCTGACTGGCCCCTAGCATGATAGTTAGGTTATATCCCGATACAGCGATAATGTGGGTCAATCCGACCATCAATAAGTTTTGCTTCACATCAGCTGGTAGAGTACTTCTTTGCCCGATTAAAAGCCCCATAGCAAACGATGCCAGCGGCTCGGGCAAGGCAGTTTGCATTCCGGCAGAAAATTTACGTCGAATATCAGCGACTAATGTCGGATTGTGTTTAACGACTCTCAGTTTTGCAAAACTAATTCGGCCTTGATAGCTACCTGAGCTGGGCATCAACTTCCCAGTTACTTCAAGCTCGTCATTTTGAAAAACTGAGTTGGCGCCAAAGCCACTGATTTGAATTTTACCGACTAATTTTTGACCATCGCTTAAAATGACTCTACCGCCATTGAAACTTAACTGTGAAAGTCTTCCGTATGATCCATCGTTCATGGCCGTGACTTTAATAGATATCTTATGCCCGTAAAGATTGTTGTAAGCCTGCTTTTTTAATACAAATTCTGAACCGCGATGTAGGCCAAAAATAAAACAAGCAAGCAGAATTAAGACAACCGTGACAATTGATCGCTGCTTCAAAAACCAAATAAGTGGAGCAAGGACGAGAAAGTACCATGAGCTATATATTTGTAATTTATAGCTCATAGCTGTTCCTCCCAGAAGACTGAAACTAGCTATAAACAGCAAACTAGTAAGCTTGTAGGTTCGCTTCATAAGCTGGATTCTAGCAATCGAAAGTTCTTATGTTGTTAAGGTTTAAGAATTAATTAATACTAAGTATTCATGGCGCAGCACGGGTTGCCTTGGGCGGTATGGTTGTTATTGATATTTTTATGCACCCACAACGAGCCGGTTCGCTGAAGCAAACAGATGAGTCTGATTGACTTTTCCCTGAAAATACAGATAATATAAGGAGTTAATTCCCAGTTTTGTATTGGGATTAGCCCTCCGTTAAACGGGGGCCCATAGCTCAGTGGTAGAGCAGTGGCCTTTTAAGCCACGTGTCGCGGGTTCAAGTCCCGCTGGGCCCTCCAT